>NZ_JBSSAC010000085.1:0-1883 GCF_054058315.1 Thermostichus sp. MS-CIW-40 | reverse complement strand
GAAGACTTCTTTACTACTGATCAATCCATCCTCCTTCCGAAGTTGGTTTGCTAAGTGCTGCTATTGTACCCCTTGAGCCCTTAACAGGCTGTATCTTCTACCGATAGGTACTGGGTTCAGGGCAAGCACATTCAAATGGTACATCGCCATCTTGCCAATCGGACAATTACAGTCTCAGTTCAAGAGTTTTACGATACAGGTGAGGGCTACCTACCCACTCACTACACTGCTGAGTATTGTAGCCCAGGAACTGGAGAAAAAACTCAAGCAAAGATGATCTACGAAGATCGTTATCAAAAAATAGGTCGGTATTGGATTCTGGTTGAGAGAAGAATTTGGGAAGAGCAGGATGGCCAAAAAAGTTCATCCCCTCAACTTTTCCTCTTCTCTAATATTCGATTTTTCGAATAGCTGAGAAAAATAAGTTTTTCTTTGCGGCTGTGGGCATCTCTCATTATAGAAGGTGATGAGGTGCTCACAGCCAAGCTCAAAACAGATGGCCACAAGGTACAGCCTGTTAAGGGCTCAAGGGGTACAATAGCAGCACTTAGCAAACCAACTTCGGAAGGAGGATGGATTGATCAGTAGTAAAGAAGTCTTCACTATCTGCTCCATGCTATATTTCCCAATTCTGCAAAGCTTTGGAGTTACCTATGTCTAAGCTGGACTTAAAAAATGCACCTGGACACCAGGTACTGGCTGCGGCAGGTAAAAAGGCACTTCGACCGGGGGGCTTTGGCGCTACCGAACGGCTCTTCAAGTTTGCCGAGTTCCGTCGAGGAGAAACTGTGCTGGAACTTGCCTCAGGCCTTGGCTACACGGCTATTCGATTGGCAAAGCGCTATGGCATACATGTTACCGGCATTGAGAAAAATCCAGATAACATTGCTCGCACTCGCGCTAATGTTTCTGCAGCAGGGCTAGCCGGCCAAGTTGAGATCCTCGAGGGCGATATCTTTCACCTAGATCAAATCGATCAGAAATTTGACTATGTCTTGGCGGAAGCTATTTTAACAATGCAGTCCGATGCAGGAAAATCTAAGATTTTGTCAGGGATTTACAATTGCCTCAAGCCAGGGGGTAAGTTCCTCAGCCATGAGCTGCGAGTTGAGGGATCCAACAGCGACGCTATCCGCAAGGAGTTATCCTCCGTAATCCATGTCAATGCCAATCCTTTATCTACTGACAGCTGGCTTGCAACTGTTCAGCAAGCAAATCTTACGGTTGTCCAGTATGCCACCGGCCCCTTAACTTTGCTCAATCCCGTTGCTATTGCTACAGAGGAAGGATTGCCGACGCTCTTAACTATGGTGTGGAATGTGCTTACACGTCCTGTAATCCGGCAGCGGATCTTATCTATGAAGCAAATCTTTAGCCGATATCGAAATAACCTAGGCTACATCATACTGATTGCCAAGAAGGAGGCTTAATGATGTCTCTTGTCTCCCCTGAGTCACCTTTTTTGCAGCTCAAAGATCACATTGCTTATTCTGTGGAAGGAGTTCTCAGCAAGATCATTTGGAAAAGTGAAGTCTGCCAACATACTCTTTTCTGTATGGCGGGAGGCACAAGTATTTCCGAGCATACCTCCACAAGGGACGCTACTCTCCACGTCATTGAAGGAACTGGAGTCTTAACCCTTGCAGGTGAGAAGATCTCTCTATCTCCGGGCATATTTGTCTTAATTTCGGCAAATGTTCCCCATGAGTTAGAAGCCACTGCTGACCTTGCTTTTGTTCTGACTTTATCAAAGGCAAGTTAAGAACGCCGCCTTTTACTCAGCCAGCCGCTTACAGCCTTTTAATTTAAAATAGGGTACAGGTATTCAAGAGGAAGGAGAGAAAGGAATGCCGACTCATTCTTTGGATTTGCGGCAAAGAGTT
>NZ_JBSSAC010000084.1:0-2315 GCF_054058315.1 Thermostichus sp. MS-CIW-40 | reverse complement strand
GGCAGCAGTCAAAACTGCTCTCGGTGTGGTCAAAGAGTACCGAAAGCGATTCAAGACAGGTGGCATTCTTGTTCCCATTGTGGGCTAGAACTAGGGCGCGACCACCATGCGGCCATCAACATCAAGCACAGGGCGGTGGGGCATCCCGTTCTTTTCGCGTCAGCGGGACGTAGTCCTCAAGCGCAGGAAATGTCCTTTTCGCGCTAGCGGCGCGGAGCGCTTTGCGTCAGCATGAGTGCGGGAGTATGTCACAACAGCTCAAGTTGGAATAGAACTGTTTCGTCGCGGTATCCATAGCACCCCTCTCCTTTTGGAAGAAGGGCTGGGAGTGAGGGAGAAAGGCTCAAGTCAAAGGCTGCCAATGGCCCGTTTCAGTTGTACCAGGGCACGATTGTAGGCGATTACAGCATTGGAAAGGTTGCCACGGGCAGTGGTGAGAGCAGCTTCAGCATTGATCACCTCCGTTTGGGTGCCCACCCCTGCTTGCAGGCGCAGCCGGGCCAAGCGCAGGCTCTCTTCTGCCGAGGCAATTGCCACTTTGGCCGAGTCGATCTGTTCACGGCTGGAGCTGAGGGTCAGAAAGGCTTCTTCCACCTCCCGCTGGATTTCGTTGCGGGTGCCGACGAAATCGCTCACGGCCACCTGCCCGTCGATCTGAGCTTGGCGGGCTTGGGCAGCCGCTTCTCCTCCATCGAACCAAGTCAAGCTGAAATTGGCTCCCACCGAATAGCCAACATCAAAACTGTTGCGGCTGGCGTTGAAATCGTTAACGGCATCGAGGCTGGCGAACAAGCCAATTCGGGGGCCATTGCGGGCTTGTGCCAGGCGCAGGCGGCTTTGGGCCTGCTCCAATTCTCGGCGCCGGCGCTCCAATTCCTGTCGTTGGGCAAAGGCAGCAATGATGGTCTCTTCCAGGCTGAGATCCCACTCCCCCATCGGCTCAATGCGGTCGCTGGCCAACACGTCGGTGGGGCTGGGGAAATTCAGCAGTTCGGCCAGGCGGCGGCGATTCAGTTGTTGGGTGTTTTGAGCCGCCAGCAAGGTTTGTCGATTGTTGGCCAATTCCGTCTCTGCCTGGAGAATCTCAAAGCGGGTACCCAGCCCGGCCCGTTCTCGGGCTTGAGCATCCCGCAGGGTGGCTTCGGAACTTTCGACGGCAGCTTGGCTGATGGCAACCCTGGCATCTGCGCTTTGCAGATCGTAGTAGGCGTTGGCCACAGCTTGTTTGACCGTCTGCAGCGTTTGCTCCAGTTGCAGTTGGGCGATGCGCAGCGCTTCTTGGGCCAGCTTCAGGTTTTGCTCTCTAAGGCCACTGTCAAAAGCGGTATACTCCACCCGCACCACACTGGCCGAGAGGGTGTGGGATTCGCGCCTTGGCCCACCACCCGGAGAGGGAGCCTCACTGTACTGGTAGTTGGCACGGCTGGAGAGGGTGGGAGCAAAGGCAGCTTGAGCTAGAGCTACCCCGGCCTCGGCCCGCTCGACAGTCAGTCTGGCCTGCTGCACAGCCGGGTTCTGGGCAACGGCGATCTCCAGAGCTTCTTCCAAAGACAAGCCCTCCCTTCGCTCGATGCGCACCTGCAAGGGGGATTGGGGCACCACCAATTCTTCAGCCGTCAAAGCCCCCTTTAGAGTCAGGTCAGCCGCAGGGGTGGAGTCAGCAGGGTTGGGGGGAATCGATAGGGTGGGGGGGGGTGGGGGGGTGAGGATTTCGCGGCTGTTGGGCAGAGCAGAGGCAGCGGAGCTGGGAGCTTCTGGCTGAGCAAGAGCAGGGACAGCCCAGAGCAGGCTCAACAGTAGGCCACAGGGGGCAGAACAGGCAAGGTTCAACTGGGATCCCGCCGAGCCCGTCTGCTGTTGAGGAAGTTGAAGCGGATCCCTGGCTCCATTTTGCATCGCCATCGTGCTGTCATTCTCAACATCACCCCTAGCAGTATCGCAAAAGAAAGGACAAAGATAAGACGGTTTTCCACAGGCTCTCTGGCCGCCCTGTTCGGGCCAGTGGAAGCGAGTCCTCGCATTTGCCCCTGCAACGATGAGGCCGACCTGCGTCTGCCAGGAGCTCCGAGCACGGGCGGGACTCCTCTACACTCAGCAGAGACGCTTGGATTGAGACCGAGTCGATTTAGATTTAGACTCAGTTTAGAATGGTGGGGCCATCTGTCCGTGATGGCGGGGGTGGGTGTTGTGGGCGATGAAAGGGGGCAAGGTGGCAGACTCTCAGAGCATGACTCTAGTCAATAATAAGCTCAACTATACTGAAAATAATGTATAATATGTTCAGTACGGATTACTACCAGTTGATCTTTCTGTTT
>NZ_JBSSAC010000083.1:0-2333 GCF_054058315.1 Thermostichus sp. MS-CIW-40 | reverse complement strand
AAACAGAAAGATCAACTGGTAGTAATCCGTACTGAACATATTATACATTATTTTCAGTATAGTTGAGCTTATTATTGACTAGAGTCATGCTCTTCAAAGTTGGAAGCTGCCCAGGATGAGCCGTCCTAAGTCTTCTACGGGATCTGCTGCTAAGAAATCTGAGGGAACCGTTGCCCCTTCGCCAAACAAGTCCACCTTTGCGGCCAATCAAGAGCGAGCCAGGCAGTGGTTACAGCAGGTGCTGGCGGCTATGGGGATCCCAGCGGCGGTGCGGGTGGTGGGGGAGGTGCTGGAAATCGAGGCGTCTTCTTTGACCCCAGCTCAGAAGCGGCTGCTGTTGGCGAAAGCCCCCCCCTTGCCCTCTCCATCTTCCAGAGATTCCCCTCAAGAGGAGGATCGCTCCCCCGTGGTGCTGGATGCGTTGCAGTACCTGGCCAACACCCTTCTCAACCTGAACCAGCCGGAAGACCAGCAGCAGCCCTACATTTTGGATTTGGACGGCTATCGGCAGCGGCGTTTGCAGGAGCTGAAGGTTTTGGTTGCCGCTGCTGTGGAAAAGGTGAGGGCCACTGGCCGGGAATACGAGTTTCCCGATCTCTCGGCTGCCGAGCGTCGGCAAATTCATACTCTCTTGAATGACCCTGCCTATGCCGATCTGGAAACTTTCAGCCGTGGCAAAGAGCCTGACCGGCGCTTGGTTATCCGTCGGGCAGCTTCCCCATCTTGAGAGTGGGCAGAGGGCTGGGAACAAGTTGGCCCTCTTGCTACGGTGACGACAGGGATCCCTGCTACCCAAAACGCGTGAAGGGGGGTGCCATGCTGAGGCCAATTCGTCTATCGGATCTGCGGCAGATGCCCGGTCAAACCCAAGAATTGCAGTTTAGGCAGTTTTTTTCGGGCTTTGAGAGTTTGACCCCTGTGGAGGGATCCCTGGAAGTCAGCCATCGGGGCCATTTTCTCGAAGTGAGTGCTGAAGCTCGTACCATTGTCACCCTCACCTGCCACCGCTGCCTCCAGCAGTTCAACCACCGGCTGCACCTGGAAGTTGAGGAGATCATTTTGATTCGGGATCCCGAACCTCTCCCCTTGGAGCTGGAATTGCAAGACGAAGAAGATCTGCTGGAGAGCCTGCCCCCCAATGGTGAGCTGGATGTCGAAGACTGGATGTACCAGCACCTGCATTTGGAGATGCCCCGCCAGTTGCCCTGCCGTCCCGACTGTCCGGGTATTGCGGTGGAGTCTCCCGCACCGGAGGTGGATCCCCGCTGGGCAGCCCTAGCTTCTCTCCTGGAAGACTCTCCCTAGCTTTTTTGATGTTGCGCCCACAAGTTCTCTGGCGTTTTGCTCGACCCCACACCGTCTACGGCACCAGCGCCAGCGTGGTGGGCCTCTACCTGTTGGCGGGGTTTGTGGCTGCCGGATCCCTGCAACCGGTTCTCTCGGCGCTGCCCCAGTTGGTCTGGGCTTGGGCGGCCTGTCTGGCGGCCAATGTCTACATCGTCGGCTTGAATCAACTGACGGATATTGAAATCGACCGCATCAACAAGCCCCATTTGCCCTTAGCTGCTGGATCCCTGGGTTGGCGACAGGGGGTGGGGATCGTCGTGGGTTGTGGGGTGGCGTCCGTCCTGCTGGCCATGGCCGGGATCCCTTATCTGCTGCTGACGGTGCTTTTGAGCAATGGGATCGGCACGGCCTATTCGTTGCCCCCCTTGCGGTTGAAGCGTTTTCCGCTGGCGGCCTCGGCTTGCATCTACAGCGTGCGGGGTTTGATCGTCAATTTGGGCCTTTACAGCCATTTTCAGCAGGTGATGCAGGGAAGGGTCGAGCTTTCAGCCCCGATTGTTTGGCTGACGGGGTTTATGTCGATTTTTGGGCTGGTGATCGCCCTTTTCAAAGATATTCCCGACATGGAGGGGGATCGCCAGTTTGCCATTGCCACCTTCTCGCTGCGCTTTGGGCCAGGGCGGATCTCAAGGTTTTGCATTAGCATTTTGGCCTTGTGCTATCTGGGATTTATCGGGGTGGGGATCTCTTTTCTCCTTGCGGGCAACGGCCTCTGGCTGTTGGTGAGCCATGTGTTGGGGCTGGGGATCCTCTTGGGCTATGGTGTCCATCTGGATCTCAGCCGTCGGGAGGCGATTGTTGGCTATTATCAACTGATCTGGAAGTTGTTTTACTTGGAGTATTTGCTTTACCCTTGGGCCTTTTTCTCTTTTTTCTAGAGCATTTTCCTGGAGGTACAGCCTGTTAAGGGCTCAAGGGGTACAATAGCAGCACTTAGCAAACCAACTTCGGAAGGAGGATGGATTGATCAGTAGTAAAGAAGTCTT
>NZ_JBSSAC010000082.1:0-2926 GCF_054058315.1 Thermostichus sp. MS-CIW-40 | reverse complement strand
GACTTTTGACCAGCAAACCTATAAGGAGGCGGGCTTTCCTCCCGACACCAAGCCTGCGGCTATGGTGCGGGCCTCCAGCCCGAAAATTTGGTGAGCTTTCTGGGAAGGGATCAGTCCTGGATGTACTCCTCGCCGGAGATCAGGGCAGCTTCAGCTTTTTGAAACTCCCTGCCCAAGTAGGCCGCATGGCTGAGCTGGGAGACCACTCTCTCCTGCTCCTTTTCAAAGATCTGCACACACAGTTCTTTGGCCGTGCGCCCAACATACACCCGTTCAGGGGATCGGTTGACGGAGCCCTTTGCCGGGATCACAGCTCCTGTCTCCGGATCGGTGGCCAGCCCCCGCTCATTGATGACGGTGCTGTAGTACTTGGCGCAAATGAGGTTCTGCTCCCGATCCAAGTAGATGACGAAATAGCCCGCCGGATCCAGATCCAGGGGGCGGCGGGAGAGATGGTCGTCAATACTGCGAATCTGCTCGCTCAGGGGATTGGAGGAAGGGGACATAGAATGGCCGACCAAAACCGCACAGGAGAAACGTAGCCGAGACTACCTTTGGCTGCTCTCATTGTGGCAGATGAACCCAATCTTTGGGCAGCCTTTGGGGTGGTTGACTTCCTTCCCAGCTTGAACGGTGGGGCTGGTCATATACCCGATGAAGGGGATCCTGTGCGGGCCATCCACCTGAGGTCTCAGAGCTTGGATTAGCGCGGGGCAACCCGATAGAATCGGGTGGCCGTCACCCACTGGTCGGAAGGGATCCCCTCGACGATGATGGCGCGGGCAATGGCATTGCCCAGTTGGGATCCCCGCACCCGCACGTCGGCAAAGGATCCACTCTGCTCGAAAGAGGCGATCTCCTGGAAGTTCAGCGGACGGGGAGAGGCCACCGCCAGCACCTGGGCTTGGCCGAAGGGTGGAGCGATGGTCAACCGATAGCTGGCCCCTGGCGGCGGGAAGGTGCGCACTTCTCCGGCCCGCAGAAACTCGTTGCCACCGGAAAAGCGGTTGGGCAAAATCAGGTGAGTACGGCCATCGGCTTGGATGCTGAACAAGTAGACGTAGGCATCGCGGTTGGTGCTCAGGGTAATAGAAATCGGCTCGCCAGGCCGGTAGATGGGGTTAGACCCGTGCCGATCCAGCTCCAGATTCACCCGCAGGTCGGAAGGAACGGGGTTGACAATGATGGAGCGGGTGCCAACATCCAACTGACGAGTATCGGCCAGTTGCAGCCTTTGTAAAGGAGGGTAGATGCCTAGGGTTTGCGGAAAAACAGCGGTGGCCGGAGCTACAGACAGCCCCAAAGCCAGCGGTAGGAAAAGCAGTTTGGCATTCATGGTTCACACCCAATCAATGGCTATGTTCATCCTAGGAAGGGGCGCAGGTTGAGGGGGTCAGGCTTTGCGCAATCTCCAATCTCTTGCCGCGGCAGTTTCTCCTGCTGCAGATGGCATCACCCAGGGGGAAAAGACGCTGAACCGGCAGGGGCACAGCTCTGTTCTCGGCATCTAGGATGGGAATTGGGGGCAACACGTTTGGCAAGGGTTAAGCTGCAAATAACCTCACGCCAGGTTCCCATTCAACCCCAAACTTGCTCATGGCTCACGACAGCTACCAAGAAGGCATCGCAGCGGTACAAGCGGGCGATTTCCAGGCTGCCATCCAAGCGTTTCGGCAGGCGGTTGCTTCCGACCCAACCCATACCGAAGCTCGTTACAAGCTGGCCTGGGTACTGGGCATGAGCGGCTATCTGGATCCGGCCCTGGCAGAGCTGGAAGCCGTTTTGGCGGCAGATCCCAACCATGTGGCAGCCCATTACAATCGAGGGGCCCTCCTCTTGCAAAAGGCCCAACTGGAAGCAGATGAGGACGGACAAATCGATCTGGCCGTTCTGCAACAGGCGGAAGCAGCCTTTCAAGCGGTGATGCGCTTGGATCCGACCGACCAACGGGCCTTTGCCTTCCTCAATTTGGTCAAGCGGGCCATTCGCAACCATCAGGCGTCCACTCAGGTCTCCGGCGGCAGTGGCGGGTAAACCCCTGCACCAAGGCTTCAATCGGCGCAATGCTGGGATCCCCCAGCTCAGCCTCTGCTTCTTGAGAGACCTGTTGCACCACTGCCGGTGACAGTTGCAGCTTTTCCACCAACTGCCGAAAAGCATCCAGCTCTTCCAGATTCACCACGGGCTCCTCCGGGCTGCGAGCGCTGGCGGCAATCACCAGGTAGCCCAACTTGAGGATGAGACGCTTCTCGGCCTCATCGCCGATTTTCGACAGCACCTCCTCCAACGGGACTTGCTGCACTAGGTACTGGCGGATCTCTTGCGCCAAGCTGGCCCGCTGGTCGGGATCCGAAGCAAAATGCTGAGAGAGTTGCTGGGCGATGAGTTCTACTTCCGCAGCCTCTAGCGCACCATCAGACCAGGCCATCGCAGTGACGGCTCGCAGCAGATTCATCTGCTTGGGAGTAATGCCGGGCGGGGGTGGAGTGGGCATATATCCTCCTGGGGTGGCTTATCTGCCAGTGTAGAAGGGGATCCTGGACCCTTCTGGTTAAGTTTGGTATCTGCTCGATGGCTGCTGGCTTTGGCTCAAGTCAAGATAGGTGCCGCCTACCCGGTCGAAGGGGGGCTTTTGCCGAGGGGATCCGATAAGTCTGTGGAGGTTGTGGTCGGCTGGTGATTGCACAGCCTGAAGCCCATTGCGTAGCATAAATGAATGAATAAAGTCTGGGGATCCCAGCAGTTTGGAGAGGTGTCCGAGCGGTTTAAGGAAGCAGTCTTGAAAACTGCCGTGGTTCACGCCACCGTGGGTTCGAATCCCACCCTCTCCGCTTACAGCCTGTTAAGGGCTCAAGGGGTACAATAGCAGCACTTAGCAAACCAACTTCGGAAGGAGGATGGATTGATCAGTAGTAAAGAAGTCTTC
>NZ_JBSSAC010000081.1:0-4154 GCF_054058315.1 Thermostichus sp. MS-CIW-40 | reverse complement strand
CGAGGGGATTCGGGCGTGGATGGCGCCGCAGGACCAGCCCCATGAGCGCTTTGAGTTCCCTGAAGAAGTCCTCCCCCGCGGCAATGCGCTCTAAACCCACTGAGCTCGCTCGACTTTAGCTGCGGTAGATCCCTAGAGATCTGCTCTGTGAGGATGAGCGCTTGCCCAAGGGATCCCCTGCCGCGGATCCCAGTGGACAGGGAGCCCAACGGCAGGCGCTCGCGTTAACTAAACTTTTTTTGGTGTCTCTTGTTCCTGACTATCATTGGAGGTTGGTCTCTGTGACCTCGACAACATTTGGTTCTGCAGTGGTGCAAGATCGCACCCAAGGCGGATTTGCCTGGTGGGCTGGGAATGCCCGCTTGATTAATCTCTCCGGTCGGCTTTTGGGCGCCCATGTGGCTCACGCTGGCCTGATCGTCTTCTGGGCGGGAGCGATGCTGCTGTTTGAGGTGGCTCACTTCACGCCGGATCGGCCTATGTATGAGCAGGGCCTGATCCTGATGCCCCACGTGGCCACTCTGGGCTGGGGGGTTGGCCCGGGGGGCGAGGTGATTGACACCTACCCCTACTTTGTCATCGGGGTGCTGCACCTGATCTCCAGCGCCGTGCTGGGGTTGGGGGGCATTTATCACGCCATTCGCGGCCCAGAAACTCTGGAGCAGTCTTTCCCCTTCTTCGGCTACGACTGGAAGGACAAGAACAAGATGACCACCATCCTGGGGATCCACCTGATCCTGTTGGGGTTGGGGGCTTTCTTGTTGGTGGCCAAGGCCATGTGGTTTGGCGGTGTCTATGACACCTGGGCTCCAGGGGGTGGCGATGTGCGGGTAATTACCAACCCCACCTTGAACCCCGCTGTGATCTTCGGCTACCTGTTTAAATCTCCCTTTGGTGGGGAAGGCTGGATCATCAGCGTTGACAACATGGAGGATGTGATCGGTGGCCACATTTACATCGGCATTATCTGCATTGCCGGTGGGATCTGGCACATCCTCACCAAGCCCTTCGGTTGGGCCCGCCGCGCCTTCATCTGGTCTGGGGAGGCCTATCTCTCCTACAGCTTGGCGGCGGTTTCCCTGATGAGCTTCATTGCCACCTGCTACATCTGGTTCAACAACACCGTCTACCCCAGCGAGTTCTACGGCCCCACTGGCCCAGAAGCCTCGCAAGCGCAAGCCCTCACCTTCATCGTGCGCGACCAGCGCTTGGGGGCCAACATTGGCCAAGCCCAAGGTCCCACCGGTCTGGGTAAATACCTGATGCGCTCCCCTACGGGCGAGATCATCTTCGGCGGCGAGACGATGCGCTTCTGGGATGTGCGGGCTCCCTGGAAAGAGCCGCTGCTGGGCCCCAATGGGTTGGATCTGGATAAGCTGAAAAACGACATTCAGCCCTGGCAAGCCCGCCGTGCAGTGGAGTACATGACCCATGCGCCGCTGGGATCCCTGAACTCGGTGGGGGGTGTGGCTACCGAGATCAACACGGTGAACTTCACCAGCCCGCGCACCTGGTTGGCTGCTCACAACTTCATCTTCGGCTTCCTGTTCTTTGTCGGCCACCTGTGGCATGCCGGTCGCGCCCGCGCCGCTGCTGCCGGTTTTGAGAAAGGGATCAGCCGCGAGAACGAGCCGGTTTACCGGATGAAGCCGATCCGATAAGGGCATAAGTCCCTCTGGAATGTACCTTTGGCCCCCCTTGCCGGGGGCCTTTTTTTGGGCATCCCCCCCTCAAGGATTGGCAGAAAGAAAGTTTGGGGTGGAAACTGAAGAGCGCTGAGTCATCAGAGCAGATGCACAAGATCCCTGTTACTGTCATCACCGGATTTCTGGGATCCGGCAAGACCACTTTGATCCGTCACCTTTTGCTCAACAACCAGGGCCGCCGCATTGCCGTGTTGGTTAACGAGTTTGGCGAAGTGGGCATCGACGGCGAGTTGCTGCGGGATTGCCAACTGTGTGAGGGGGAGGGATCCATCCCCATTCTGGAGCTGGCCAACGGCTGTCTCTGCTGCACGGTGCAGGAGGAGTTTTTGCCCACCATGGAAGCTCTGTTGCAGCGGCGGGCGGAGCTAGACTGCATTTTGATTGAAACCTCAGGACTGGCCTTGCCCAAGCCGCTCGTGCAGGCTTTCCGCTGGCCCACCATTCGTACAGGCGCCACGGTGGATGCGGTGATTACGGTGGTGGATGGTCAGGCTCTGGCCTCCGGGCAACTGGTGGGGGATCCGGCGGCCCTGGAGGCGCAGCGGCAGGCTGACGAAAGTTTGGACCATGAGACTCCGCTTGAGGAATTGTTTGAGGATCAGTTGAGCTGTGCCGATTTGGTGGTGCTCACCAAGGTGGATCAGATTACCCAAGAGGAGCAAGCTCGGGTGGAAAGCTGGCTGCGGCACCACTTGCGCCCTGAGGTTCAGATCCTCCCTTGTGAGCGGGGGCAGGTTCCCCCAGAAGTGCTCTTGGGCTTTAATGCAGCGGTGGAAGACCAGCTCGAGCGCCGCCCCAGCCACCACGATCACGGGGAGGAGCATGAGCACGAAGCTTTTGAGTCTTTCTACCTCAGCTTGGAGGGAGGTTATGAGCCGGGATCCCTGGTGGCTCAGCTACGCCAGTTGACCCAAGAGGAATGTCTTTACCGGATAAAAGGGTTTGTGGCCGTCCCCTACAAGCCGATGCGCCTGGTGCTGCAGGGGGTGGGATCTCGATTTGAAACCTACTACGACCGCCCCTGGCGACCCCAGGAGCCGCGCTTGACCCGACTGGTGCTGATTGGGCAAAACCTCAACCGCGAGCGCATTGCCGCCCAGCTCCAGGCCTTGGCCATCAGAGAAACGGTGGCCCCCACCGGCTGATCCCTGTCGGAGGCGAGTGGGATCCCTTGGGTCCTCGGCTCTCATCCCCCCGTCCCAGAGGGAAAGGAAGTAGCGTCCAGTTCTACTGTTACTCAAAGGTGGTCTAGAGGTAGGTATCCAAAAGAGAGGCCACGGTGGGGAAGTGGCAGCGCAAACCCAGGGTTTCTGGGGAAATGGCCGGGTAAACAAAATGGCGCTGGCGCAGACAGAACTCATCCCAGGCTGAAAGCCGCACCCGAAATAGAAAGGCCAAGCCGCGAACGAGAGCCGGGGGCAGAGGCACTCGGAAATAGATCCGTTTTTTGAAATAAGCACACATCTGTTCCACACATTCATCCCAGGAGAGGGGGGGATTGCCCAACACCCAATCGCCGCCACCAGGCAGATGGGCCACCCAATAGGCCACCATCTCGGCCACATCGGCAGCGTGGATAAAGTGGAAGCTGGCATCCACCCGCAAAAAGCGGATTAGATCCAGCCAGCGGAGAACGTCCTTGAGGCCGGCAGTGATGTGGGAGTAGGGGTGGTGGGGGCTGCCGCCAAAGAGCAGGGTGGGATAAAGGGTGAGCAGGCGCTCCGGCCAGAAGCCGCTTTCCTGCCGCCGCAGCAGCATCTCGTACTTGCTGCGGATGTAGTCGGTGCCGGCCCGTCCGGCAATGGCCAAAGGCTCCAGGGCCTGGTTCAAAAGGCTGGCTGTGGAAAAGTAGATCACCTGCTGACAGCGCTCCGGATCCAACAACTGAAAGAGCTCCAGGGTGTGGGTAACATTCACGGCCCAAGCCAGGGCGGGATCCCCCCAAGCCGCTGCCATGTGGATCAGCCCATCCATCTGGCGCAGCAGAGCGGCGTGTTCCCGGATGCGCAGGAGATCGCCGGGTACTAGGGTGATAGGGGCGGGCAGCCGTTCTAGGGGCAGCCGCAGGCGGCTGGTCTCGCGGATGAGAACGTACAGGTGGTAGGCGGGCCGCTCCGGAAACTCGGGATCCCTTTGCTGGGCCAGGCGCTCCAACACATAGTGCCCCAGGCAGCCGCTAGCGCCGGTAAGAAACAGGTTTCGCAAGAGGTCTTCCCAACGGGACTCGATGAAAAAAGCTTCTGACTAGTGTACCGCTTCAGCTTCTGTCTGCCGGACTGCCTGAGCCCTCAATTCCCCTGCAAGAGAGCCGCTCGACTTAGCAAACCCCACACTGGAAATCTGGCCGCAAGGATGTCAGCTAGAAATCGCAGGAGCCCCGCACTGTACCCGTAGGGTCAGTGCCGGGAGGAATGCGCTTTGATGAAGTACAATGAACTTATGAGCCAA
>NZ_JBSSAC010000080.1:0-4192 GCF_054058315.1 Thermostichus sp. MS-CIW-40 | reverse complement strand
TTCTCGTTTTGACAAATTGGCCAGGAACTTCTTGAGTTTTCTCTATCTCGTCAGTGCTCTCTTTTGGCTCAAATGAAAGATCAACACAACCTAGACGAACGGTCATTCCATCCAGGATTGCCTGACCTTGTCCTGGCCCCTCAAACATCAAGACATTATAACCGCGCCGAATGCCAGCTGAGCCACCGAAGAAATACATATCTTCGGCCACACCTTCGCCGCCGCTGACTGCCAGCAAGGTCGGGCGCTTCGTGCCCGACATAGCGGGTCGCATAAAGTAACCCGTGAGCGTCTTGCCCTCAAAGGGTATCTGAAGCGGGGTGATGGGTGGATTGGACAACTCGGCCACCTTGCGAAAACACTCCCTCATCCTTTGCCAGGTTGCAGGCAAATCGGGGTCTTGAGGAGGTTGACAAACGGAGGCGAAGCGGTAGTAGGTCATCGCGCGCAGGTAGGTTTCATGGGCACTCACTAGGTGACCCTTGGTCTGCATAACCGCAGCCACTTGTTCCAGGTGAGCGGCCATCGTTTTCCATGCTCTTACCCAGCTTGCCAGATCACTCTCGTTGATTTGTGATGCAATACGCAAGCATTCTCCAAGTTCAGCCCCTTGATAGGTCGAGAAGCCCATTGCCCATACCAGGTAGAAATCAAGGTCTTGACTCTTGAAAAAGACGCGTTGCTGGTGTCTTTGGAATACTTTTTCTTGTCCCATATTACCCCTCCACTATGGCATTCCTGTCGCCCAACGCTCCGGTTCAGCGGCGGCGCGTAGCGCCGTCCGCTGCAACCGGTTGTTAGGCGCCACTTTCCACCTTTGCTTGATCGAACAGCGTGCCCGGTCCGGAAAGGTTAACAGGGACACTCCTTGAACTCGCAGACAGGCGGGCGAAGCATGCCGCCACTTCGCGTTCAGGAAGGTACTCCATGAACCTAAGCGCCGAGCCGGCCACGTAACCCGCGTCTATCTCCATCGCAATCCACCTGCGTCCAAGTTGCTCTGCCACTTTGCCCGTCGTGTTTGACCCTGCGAAGATATCCAGAACCAGATCACCCTCAGTCGTTAGCAACTTGATGAAAAACTCTGGGAGTGCAGCAGGAAAGCGCGCAGGGTGTGCTTCGATTCCTACGAGCTTGGAGAGCCGCAGATAGGAAGAGTTGCTTTCGGTATTGGGAATCTGCAGCAGGTTTGAAGGGATCGCACCACCGTTGTCAGAACCGAAGCCCTTGCTGATGTCGTGGCCTGACGGACGGTCCTTTGGCTTGTAGAACGCATCCGGGTTTTTCAGGAGCGTTTTCATACGCTCAGAGTAAGGGGCAAGAACCTGTCGCACGTCCGCCTTCGGCCACTCCGATTTTGAGAGCCACCATACCGTGTTTACGGAATCCTTCACCCGGAGTTTTCGCTTGTTATCCCACTCAATGGGGGAAGGCAGCTTCGCAGGGTTGTACCAAAAGAACTCTTCGGCGAGGTAAAAGCCGATCTCATCGCACATCTTTAGGAGCACGCGATACGGATACAGCGAGCGTACCGGAACGCCACGTTGATATGCACCGCCCAGGTCGAGAACAAAGCTGCCAGTTTCGCGAAGCACACGGCGCACTTCCGCGCCGAACCTACAGAGCCACTCGACGTATTCGGATTGATCTTTATTGCCGTATGCCTTCTGCCGCAGGAGTGCGAATGGAGGAGATGTGACAACAAGGTCAACGCAGTTGTCTGGGAGGCGCTTGAGAAGTTCCAGAGAATCGCCGAGGTAGCACGCTCCATACCGGGTGGTATAGACCGGCGCTGGTAGTGCCCGTAAAGGCGTGGTGGTGTTGATTCTCGTCATGGTGTTGCCCTCGGCGTCCAGTCGTTGGCGATCCAGCTCTCGAGGAAGTTCCAGAGCACGGAGATCGCGTAATGGACGTCTGGCCGCTTGCTCTGGAGGGCTGCGACATAAGGTGCGACCGCATCCTTGGAGAGATGCGCCAGCGTCCAGGTCGGCCAGGTAGAGCTAGATCTCTCCGCCAGTTCCGCAATGTCCTTTGCTGGTGCGCCGCGAATCCGGCGCAACGTTTCGGCAGCACCCGCGGCGATTGCTGCGGAGGACGCCTCCAGCCCGCTCAAAAGTGGATCGAATCCGACGGCCCCAAGACCATGGAGAGCAATGAGTGCCTCTTCACGAATCTCAGGAGCAACATCCGCAAACGCCTGAACGAGAACCTGTGCAGCCTCCTTGGTTCCGTGGCACCCGATTGCCCAAGCGCAAGCGCTCCTCAAAAACAGCGGTTGTGTGGCGTCCTCAAGCACTCTGCGTAGGAGATCGAAAGAGGTCCGAGTGCGCGTCTCGGCCAAGGTCACCGCAGCCTCTAATCGCATCTGCTCGTCGGCATCTTCAAGCAGAATCGCGCGGAACTGATCGTCGGCGGAGTCTCCGGTAACCTCGCAGAGGTACGATTTCGCCTCCATGCGAACGTAGGCGTCTTCATCGCTGTCTTCCGCAAGCTCCCGGACTTCATTCACTAGCCCAGCGGCTCTCGCCAACCTGGCGAGTTTGCAGCCCGTGAAACGGACGGTGCGCTCGCGTGAAGCAAGCATCTGTGCAATCTTACCTGTGTCGCAACCTCCTACACAGCGAGATGCGGCAGTCGTCATAGGTTCGACTTGACCCGCGAGTACTTGGTTGGGGCGAAAGTACTCTCCAGCAGCCAAGAATGGTTGCTCGTCTGAGGCAAGCCGGAAGTGCCGGGGCTTGCTGGGCTCGTCATCCAGTAGATAGTATAGATGCCCCCCATTTGCCGCGACGACTCTCCCGCTGCTGGGCGCGAAGCGGGCCTTCCACTTCACCTGGACCTCGGACCCCTCACTGACTCCCTTGGGTTTGAGCTGTTTCGGTGCGACATGTCTGAAAGATGCCACAGTGAACAGGTTTATCCAGCCTTCGACGTGCCAAGTCGTCAACGTACGTTCTCTCCAGAGTGAGCGCTGCTCTTGCAGGCCGCCCGCACTCCAGACGCTTTCGTCCGCTGACAGGATAGGAAAGGCAACCCAGTCCGAGTCGAGCATACCGTAGTGCCAGGCTCGCTCCGCGTCGCTGGGGGAGTGCGACATGCTCAGGTCTGCGTTCGTCTTCGCGCGCGACTCGATGCGTACCCCACATCGCGTACAACACAGGTCGGGTATTCGAACCCGCTTTCGCTTCACATCGCGCCAAATCCGGGTCGCAAGCGATCCGCGCTCCAGCTCGACGATCTCGTGTCCGAGCGAATTCAAATATTCTTGAACAGCCCGGGCACCGACGGCGCCGACCGCCAGCATTCGGAAGAAGCTAGCGTTCGTCTTGAAGGCGTTACGCTGGGCCACTTGGTTTTTCCATGCTGCCTGTCGTCGTAATCGAGTTTTGGCGCCTAACGGTGAAGTTGTGTGGCGGCAGATAACCTTGAATACCCACCAATAACCTCTGTTCCGTCCGCACCAACGCAGTGTTAGATGCCTGACAACCTGACAACTTTAACAAACTTTACCTGACGACCCTTGACCTTATATCAAAGTATAAGGTTTACTATGAGCTTATCAGGCTGTAATGGAGTGATGTCAATGTTTCAAGTGGGGGAAGTCTCGCGTCTGTTAGATATTAATCCACAAACCCTTTACTTTTATGAGCGAATTGGGTTAATTCCATCCCCACAGCGCACAGAAGCAGGGTATCGGCTATTCAGTCAACAAGATGTGGAGCGGCTTACCTTTATTACACGGGCTAAATCTTTGGGGCTTAGTCTAGATGAAATTAAAGACATTCTTGCGTTAAAGGATGGGCGATCGCTCACTTGTCAGGCGGTTTATGAGCGTCTCAGCAAAAAAGTTAATGAAATTGAAGATACGATTCGCCAATTACAAATTCTTCATAATGAGCTAACACCACTGGCTCAACAGTGCTATGCCAATTTGCAAAAAAATGATCAAGAATGCGTTGTCCTAGATCAGTTTCAAGTCAAGCCTTTGAGAAATTAATGCTATTGCGATCTGACGTAAACATTGGGAGGAAAATTCTTATGAAACCGATCACAGTTGAAGTACTGGGAACAGGCTGCAAAAAATGTCAGCAACTAGAAGCTACAGCCTGTTAAGGGCTCAAGGGGTACAATAGCAGCACTTAGCAAACCAACTTCGGAAGGAGGATGGATTGATCAGTAGTAAAGAAGTCTT
>NZ_JBSSAC010000079.1:0-4311 GCF_054058315.1 Thermostichus sp. MS-CIW-40 | reverse complement strand
CTTCTGCCATTTGTTTTCATCTAAAAAAACCAACTTCATCCTCTTTCCTCTATAAATTATTCTCTCTATCCTAACATAAGATCAACACGACCTAGCACAACGGGACACGGTGCGCGCCCTGATTTTAGACAAAATTCCCCTGGTCAAGGACCTTTTTAGCTTTCATCTCTTTCAAACGCCCCTGGGCATTGATGGGGTCTTGTATGCGGCCAACAGCCAAATCGCCAGCGACCACGCCGCCATCCTCCTGGAAAATCTGGTGATCCAGGTCGCCAACGGGGTGGTGCAACCCCTGCTCAACTGCTTTCCCCACCATGAATCGGTGAAGCAACGGTTTTATCGCCGCAACCTGCTCTCTACCCGGGAAACCGAACGGCTCCGCAACCAACTTTCCCAACGCTACCGCTGGCAACGCTACTGGGACGAACCCCGGGCGATTTTTGAGAGTTGTTATCAACTTTTGCGTATCCAAGACCAGGCGATTGTCCTGTACCCGGTGTATGCGGGGCGCACGGCGGAACTGGCCCAACTCCGGGGCATTCCCTGGCTGGTCACCCTCTGGTTGGAGTTTCAAGATGCGGTGGCACCCATACTGCGGGCGGTGGCAAATTACATTGGCCGTACCAGTGCCTACCTGCTCACCCGGATCATGCTCACCCGGATCATTGGGCGGGGCTTGGGCTTGATTGGGCGGGGGATTTTGCAGGGTATTGGCAGTACCTTGCAAAACAATCGCTCCCAGGAATCCTCCCAACTGTAATCTTTCGTAACCATTTAACTTCTTGAGTATCAAAACTTACTTAAGGCGGGAAAGGGTCAGGATTTACATTGCTCTAATTGAGAATAATAGTTATTATTACCAACACTAGGGTCAGGACAATCGCTAAGAATAAGCAAGGAGGTTCCGATGCGCCATCGCTGGGGTCAGGGGCAGAATCCCAGGCAAAATCAGGGGTTTACCTATGTGAATGATGCCACCACAAGCGGCGAAGGGTCGGGGATTGCCAGTGCGGCTAATTCTCAAACAATGTCCCTATCCCAAGTCCAGCCAGGGGAACGGGTGCGGGTGGTGCGGGTGGATTGCGGCGAGGCGAATCCCCGGTTGGTGGGCATGGGCATTACCCAGGGGGCGGTGCTGACGGTGCTGAGCCATCTGGATTCCGGGTCGGTGCTGGTGGAATGTCAAGGTCAGCGGTGGGGGTTGGGGGCGGGTATGGCGGAACGGATTGGTGTCGAGCGATGGGAGGCGGCAATGCCCAGGATGACCTTGGGGGAGGCGACTATTGGCAGTCGGGTGCGGGTGGTGGGCTATGCGCCGGGAGCGGGGGATTACAAGCGGAAATTGCTGGGGATGGGCTTAACGCCGGGGACGATCCTGCAGGTGAAACGCCATGCGCCCTTGGGAGACCCGACGGAAATTGAGGTGCGGGGGTTTGCCCTGAGTCTGCGCAAAGGGGAAGCAGCGGCATTACAGGTAGTGCCGGTGGAGGGAGAAGCAAATTTAGGGAGCGATGGGCAATGAGCAAGCGGACGATTGCCTTACTGGGAAATCCCAACTGTGGGAAAACGACCCTATTCAATGCCTTGACGGGGGCGCGCCAACGGGTGGGGAATTGGCCCGGGGTGACGGTGGAACGCAAGGAGGGCACCTACCGGGATCAGGGGCAAACGGTGACGGTGGTGGATTTGCCGGGGATTTATTCCCTGGATGTGGCAGCGGGGGGCACGGGGCTGGATGAACAGGTGGCACGGGATTACCTGCTCAGCGGTGAAGCCAACCTGGTGGTGAATATCCTGGATGCCAGCAATCTGGAGCGGAATCTTTACCTGACGACCCAGCTTTTGGAAATGGGGGTGCCGCTGGTAATTGCCCTGAACATGATGGATCAAGCGGAAGGGCGGGGGATACGGATTGACGTGGCTGGTTTGCAACAGCGGTTGGGCTGTCCGGTCGTGCCTTTGTGTGCCCATCGGGGGCGGGGGGTGGCAGAACTTAAGGCCGTCATCCGGCAGGCATTGACCCAGCCGCAGGGGGCGGGGGTGCGCCCTGTTTATCCCCCGGTGATCGAGCAAGCCTTTACCGAACTTTCCTATACAGCAGGTCTGGGTTCCCCTTGGGCGGTGCTGTACGGGTTGCAAGCGGTGGATGGGGCGAACGTTGCACCGGTGTTAGAAACCCATCGGCAGGAGATTTTTCAAACCTTGGGGGAAGACATTGACCTCTTGGTTGCCGATGTCCGTTACACCTGGATTCGGGAGGTGATGGGGGCGACGGTCACTTTCGCTGGGCAGGTTAGCCAAACGCTTTCGGATCGGATTGACCGCTGGGTGCTGCACCGGTGGCTGGGGATTCCCATCTTCCTCGGGGTGATGTACCTCATGTTCTTCGTGGCGATGAATGTGGGGGGAGCCTTTGTGGATTTTTTTGATATAGGGGTGGGCACGATTGCGGTGAAGGGCACGGCGCATCTGTTGACCCAACTCCATGCACCCGGCTGGTTGATTGGGCTGTTGGCGGACGGGGTGGGGGGTGGCATTCAAACGACGGCGACCTTCATTCCCCAAATTGGCTTATTGTTTGTCTTTTTATCAGTGTTGGAGGATTCCGGGTATTTGGCGCGGGCGGCGTTTGTGATGGACCGGCTGATGCGGTGGATTGGCTTGCCGGGGAAGTCCTTTGTGCCGATGCTGGTGGGGTTTGGGTGCAATATCCCCGCCATTATGGCGACCCGTACCCTGGAAAATCGGCGGGATCGGTTGATGACGATTCTGATGAACCCGTTTATGTCCTGCGGGGCGCGGCTGTCCGTGTATGCCCTGTTTGGGGCGGCGTTTTTTCCGAAAAATGCCCAAAATGTGGTGTTTCTGCTTTACCTGATTGGTATTGGGGCGGCGGTGTTTACGGGTTTGGTGATGAAAAGCACCCTGCTACAGGGGATAGCGGCTCCCTTCATTATGGAATTGCCGCCCTACCATTTGCCCACGCTCAAGGGGGTAGCCATCCACGCCTGGGGACGGTTGCAAGCGTTTATTACCAAAGCGGGGCGGATGATTATCGTGATGGTGGTGATTTTGGGCTTTTTAAATTCGGTGGGAACGGATGGTTCCTTTGGGAAACAGGACAGTACCGATTCCCTGCTCAGTGCGGTTGGGCGGCAGATTACGCCGGTATTTGCACCGATGGGCGTGCAACCGGAGAATTGGCCAGCAACGGTGGGGATATTTACCGGGACGTTTGCCAAGGAGGTGATGGTGGGAACCATGAATTCCCTCTATGGGCAGTTGGCGCAGGCGGAAGCGGCAGATAGTGGGGAACCACCGGCGGCATTTGACCTGTGGGGTGGTCTCCAGGAAGCAGTTGCCAGCATTCCCCAAAATTTTGCCGCCCTAGGGGAGCAGTTGCTGGACCCGCTGGGGATGGGGGTAGTCCGCAGGAGTGGGGATGAGGAGGCAGTGGCGGAGGAGTTGGGGGTGCAGACGACTACCTTTGGGCAGATGGCTTCCCGCTTTGGCAGTACTACGGCGGCGATTGCGTTTCTGCTGTTTGTCCTGCTGTATTTCCCCTGTGTGTCGGCAACGGCGGCGGTTTATCGGGAAACCAATCTGGGCTGGACGGTGTTTATCGCTTGTTGGACAACCGGGCTAGCCTATTGGGTTGCCACCTTTTATTACCAGTTCATGACTTTTAATGAACACCCCGCACGTTCCCTGTTGTGGGTATTGGGACTCATGCTGGTACAGTTGGGGGTTTTGTGGGGATTGCGTGCCGTCAGTAGCCCCCGTTTGCGGCGGGTACCCTCCGGGAGGTAAGGGATGCTCTTGCAAGACCTACAACGTTATCTGCAAACGCACCGGCAAGTTTCGTTGACCAAATTATGTCAACACTGGCAAATGGATGCGGATGCCCTGCGTCCGATCCTGGATGTATTAATTCGCAAAGGGCGGGTGCGCCCCGTACACCAGCGGAAGTGTGGGGGCTGTCACTCCTGCGCCTCAACAGATTTAGAACTGTACGAGTGGGTAGAAAAACCATCTTAATGGGGGATCAATTTTAGGGATAAGTCGTGTTGTTCAGAACGTTTTTCAGAATAAATTACGAGCCAACCGAATGTACCAATTAAGTGAATTGTTGGAATTTCTGAGTAATTTCTAAGTCAGCAAAACGGCGAATAAACCGCACAGCGCAATACCATCAAAAACCCCAGCCCCACCAATACTACAGCCTTTTAATTTAAAATAGGGTACAGGTATTCAAGAGGAAGGAGAGAAAGGAATGCCGACTCATTCTTTGGATTTGCGGCAAAGAGTTGT
>NZ_JBSSAC010000078.1:0-4677 GCF_054058315.1 Thermostichus sp. MS-CIW-40 | reverse complement strand
CTTCTGCCATTTGTTTTCATCTAAAAAAACCAACTTCATCCTCTTTCCTCTATAAACTATTCTCTCTATCCTAACATAAGATCAACACGACCTAGACACCGAAGTAGTTGCAAGACAGATTGTAGACTTTGCATTAGAGTTGCCCGAAGTAGACGGTAAGCGCCTGGCGATTTACGGGATTAGCGGCGGCGGCTATGCGGTCACAAGAGCCGCCGCTTTCGAGAAGCGAATCAAGGCATGTATTGCTAATCCGCCGATCATTGATCTTCCGCGCGTTTTGCAGTCGGAATGGGGTGCCTTCCAGAAAGCCCCAAATACAGTCAAGGAGATGGTGCTGGGAATTCTTACCCGCCGAAATCCCGTGGCGCGGCTTGCATTGAGCAAACTTCTCTGGTCGGCGGGCGTTGACCGAATTACTGAATATATGATGAAAGTCAGCGAGGCACGCGTTGAGGTGGAGAATATCGAGTGTGCCCTGCTATGCATGGTTGGTACTGCTGATCCAGTAGAGTGTATTCGGCAAACGCACGAGTGTTACGACCGACTGCGAGGGCAAAAAGCTATCCGCGTATTCACCCCCGAAGAAGGTGCCGACGCCCATTGCCAGGTGAACAACTTGAGTCTTTCTAATCAAACGCTGTTTGATTGGTTAGATGAGGTTCTAATGTAGCGTCAAAGTGCCGCCCAACCTGCGCTTGCGCCTGACGCCGCTCCGCTGCGCTTCGCGGCGCAGGTGAAGCGCAAGCCGTTAGCCAGCGCGACTTAATCTCAAGTGTAATAATATCCAACATCGAGGAGTTGGAAAGATGAACACAGTGATTACCATTCCTCTGGATGCAGATACAGCGAGACTTTACAGTCAAATTCCTGCTGACCTGCAAAGAAAGTTTCAGTTGTTACTTAACCTTTGGCTGCGCGACCTCATCGTACCACCGCGTCCCCTTCAGGTTGTCATAGATGAAATCAGCCAAAAAGCACAGGAGTGTGGCTTAACTCCTGAGATACTGGAATCTCTGCTGAATGTCGAATGAACCATGCTTTGTTTTTGATACCAATGTTGTTATCAGTGCGCTCCTGTTGAGATGTTCTGTCACTCGTCAAGTCTTTGACAGGGCAACACAGAGAGGCAAATTGCTTATCTCACGTGTGACCGTTGAAGAATTGAGAGATGTCCTGCGGCGCAAAGGATTTGAAAGGTATATAACCGAGGAAGAACGGATGGAGTTCTTGAGCACTTTTGTTAGAGATGGCGTCTTGGTGGAGATTGTAGAGCGCGTGGCGACGTGTCGTGATCCCAAAGACGACAAGTTTCTTGAACTGGCTGTTAATGGCAAGGCAAGATGTGCGTGCCGTTAGATGTACCCAGAGACAAGATGATGAGCAAGCTCAAATGCCCTCATTGCGGGAACCCAGGGATCCCTGTCCTCTGCAAGGTGTGCCTCGGCTCAACTGTGCCTGCGACCTGCAAAGCGTTATGAATCTTTGTTTGAGTCGTAATTGAGAGGAAATAGGTGAGCTATAATTCCTAATGGACTTTTCTTTTCATTGCAGGTTGGGTAATGCAAAAACAGGAAGTCCTTACATTACTGGCAAATCACCAGAACACTCTGAAGGACTTTGGCGTAAAGTCTCTAATGCTCTTTGGTTCAGTAGCAAGGGATGAAGCGCAAACAGACAGTGATATCGATCTGCTAGTAGAGTTTGACCGTCCAGTTGGATTGTTCACTTTTGTACGCTTGAAACGATATCTAGAGGAAATTTTAGAGAGTCCGGTTGATCTAGGTACGCCTGACTCCCTCAAGCCCTATCTGCAAGAATCCGTTCTCCGGGAGGTGGTTCGTGCCTTCTAGAGATTGGCAGAACAGAGTAAGAGACGTGCTAGCTGCGATTGAAGAGATCCGAGAGTTTATAAAAGACATCACGTTCGATGAATTTCAAGTCGATCGAAAGACAGTTGGGGCAGTTTTGTATAATCTTGCAATTATTGGTGAAGCAGTTCGCGGCATTCCACCAGAGGTGGAGGCTTCGCATCCTGAAATTCCATGGGACGAAATGCGGGGAATGCGGAATATTGTGATCCATGAGTATTTTCAAGTGAGTTTGTCCATCATCTGGCAAACGATTCAAGAAGATCTTATTTTATTAGAAACCTCTCTTCGACAATTGATAAACCCTTAAGAGAAATGTATAATGTCGGAAGTAACAGCAGCATTAGACCTCACCTCATGCCCGGCTCCGATCCAGCGCGCCCATTTACTGTGGTGGTTGCCGACAACTTCCACTATGTGGAGAAATATAAAGAGTACGAGTACGGAAAGTTTGAGACCCTCGAAGCTGCAATTGCCGCTTGTAAGCGTATCGTCGACGAGTTTTTGATTGAGGCTTTGCGGCCCAGCATGACTGCTGACGAGCTCTACAGCGAATACACTTCGTTTGGAGACGACCCGTACATCGTTGGCTCGGAGGAGCCGGAAGTTCCCTTCTCAGCCCGTACCTAAGCAAAGGCGCGGTGTCTGGAGTTATGTGGATCCCAATCTGCACAAAACGCTGATGAGGATGAATCCGACAAATTGCCGGAGCAGCATCGGAAATAGAGGCAATTAAGTTAGATGAGGATCCCTCTGGGCCAGGATATATGGTTGTTTCAGACTGCAGGAAAGCAACTTGGGGATCCCAGGTTCCCCTAGTCTGCTTTGGGAGACAGATAAGGGGTATGTTTGTGTTGGCCGGTTAGAGATCGAAGGCAGGGCAAATGTCCCAGACTTGTTCGGAATGACTATCGCAAACGGAGCTATTGTACTGGCTACCGTCTCATCGCCATTTGAATTGACTATAAGTAAACACACAAGCTCTCAAGCACGGGGGGGCAACGGTGGGCATTGGATCCCGGGAACCAGGGATTCCAGCAAGCCGCTACAGGCATCCCAGAGCAGCTCGATCACGTAATGGAATCCAGCCTCACCCCCGTAGTAGGGATCCGGAACTTCTTCGTCAGAATGAGAGCGGCAATAGCTGCACATCAGGCGCACTTTCTCGGCATATTTTCCCTGGGGATCCAAGCTGAGAATGTCGCGGTAATTTTGTCGATCCATAGCCAGGATCAGGTCAAACTCGCGCAGGTCGGCAGGTCGAATCTGGCGGGCCTTGCCTTGTAGCTCTAGGCCATAGCATCGGGCTGCTTGTTGCATGCGCCTATCTGGGGGGCTGCCGATGTGATAGGCTGCCGTACCTGCTGAGTCGCAGAGAATCGCTTCCGAAAGGCCGCTGCTGCGCAAAAGGTGATTGGTGATGCCCTCAGCAGTGGGAGAGCGACAGATGTTGCCCAGACAGACAAACAGAAGCTTTTGGCTCATGGCAACCTCCCCATCGGATCCCATGTGTGGGCCCACCACAGGATGTATCCGCCTGCAACAGCGGGACGGATTCGCTTTCTATTTTCCACCAAGAGCCGCTGCAATGTTTTGCCGGCGGCTATCGTAACATTGCAGATTTAATTGAACCGACAAGGGATCCCCAGGCATTGCTGCAGCAGCTTCAGGTATTCTTGTCCCTCCATGAGAAAGGCACCAAAACGGGCCAGGTGCGGGTTCATCAACTGAGCGTCGAAGAGGCGAAAGCCCCGCTCCCGTAAGTGCTCCACCAACTTCACCAAGGCCACCTTCGAGCCGTTGGGGATGCGGTAGAACATCGACTCGCCGATAAACGCCGCTCCAAGGGCAATACCCAGGATCCCGCCTGCCAAGGTCTCTCCCTGCCAGGTTTCAAAGCTGTGGGCAAAGCCAGACCGGTGCAGAGCTGCGTAAATCTGCTTCAGCTCGGGGCTAATCCAGGTTTGGGGACGAGCGGCACAGCCCTCTACCACCTGCTCAAAAGCGCAGTTCAGCCGCACCTGAAAGCGACCGCTGCGCACCAAGGGCCGCAACGAACGAGGGCAGTGAAATCGCTCATCGAGGGGGATCACCGCGTGCCGGTCGGTGCCGTACCAGGCCAGGGATCCCGCCTTTTCGTCGGCCATCAGGAAGTAGCCTTGGGCATAGCCTGCCAGAATGGTGGCCAGATCCACCTGCATTGCCTCAGTTGCGCTCCTCAAGATTGCCATTCTGCAGAGAGGCTGGCAAAATCCCCCCCATTGGCCCTGGGGTGACAATCCACACAGGCGCTCACCCGCACAGGAGTGGGAAACTCCACTTGCAGATGCAGGGCACGGAAATAGCGAGAATCTGCCAAGCGATAGGGCACCTGTTCCCCCTGTCGCAGGGGCCGGGAGTTGGGCCGCAAATAGCCCCAGGCCAGTTGTAAAGCCACACCGCTCAGGGGCTGGATCTGCTGGCCATAGTGGTTGGGATCCTGCAGCAGCCGTCGCCAGGTTTCGGTGGGCAACACTTGGGCGGGCAACGCCACATGGCAACTGCCACAACTGCGCACATATTGAGCTTGCTCCAGTTGGGCTTGAGTCAGGCCCTGCTGCGCTTGTGCTCCCAGGTTCTGCGCTGATCCCGCCAGCAGGGATCCCATAAACCCGGACAGGATGACTACCATGCTCCAGATCCAAAACCGCCGGCGTCGTCGTTGCAAAGGAGCCATGCTGATACATTTACGCTGAACACTGCTGAACATCACTGTTCAACTATGCAGCGATAGCATTCTGTTTGTTTCCATTCGCGTTAGCGGGACGGA
>NZ_JBSSAC010000077.1:0-5561 GCF_054058315.1 Thermostichus sp. MS-CIW-40 | reverse complement strand
TGGGTGTACCAGGAAGTTACAAAGGTGGTGCCGGTGAGCCAGCCGCCCAGGGCTAGGTAAGCGCAGGGGAACAGCAGCAGCCCGGACCAGCCGATAAACACGAATCTGTCGCGCTTGAGCCAGTCATCGACGATGTCGAACCATCCTCGCTCCTGACGCACGCGCCCTACCGCTATGGTCATAGGACGTCTCTCCAGAACAATGACGACGAATAAAGTGCAATACAGCAGCGCCCACGACAGTTCTGAGCAGCACTGTCCTTCCATCTTACGAAAAATCAATAAGTTGCAACATAACCTCAAGATGAGGCGCTGCATCAGCTCATCCGGCGCAGGGATCCCTTGTGTTTTAGGATGGGAAGGGTTTTGGCTGAGGGCAACTGAGCCGGGATCCGTTCACGGCGGCGGAGCGGAGCCCACAACACCAGGGAGGGCAGCGTGGTTCAAGCCAGGATTTTGTTCGCAGCGGCAGAGGCAGCACCTTTGGCCAAGGTGGGGGGCATGGCGGATGTGGTGGGATCCCTGCCTGTCGTTTTGCGCAAGCTGGGTCAGGATGTCCGCATCATCATGCCTCTGTATGGCTTTCTCTGGGACAAGTTCGGCCAGGAACCGGGGCAATACCCCCGCTCGAAAGATCCCATCTGGTCTAAACAGGTCATGGGTCAGGTGGCCGATATTTACGAAAGCGTTTTGCCCGGCACCGATGTGCCCCTCTACTTGGTCAGCCACTACTGCTTTGCTCCCCACCGCATCTACTACGGCGAGGACGAGTTCTGGCGCTTCACCTTTTTTGCCAACGCCGTAGCCGAATTTGCCTGGACTTACTACCCCTGGAAACCCAACATCATCCACTGCCACGATTGGCACACCGGCATGATCCCGGCCTGGATGCACCAAGCTCCCGATATTGGCACGGTGTTCACCATCCACAACCTGGCCTATCAAGGGCCCTGGCGCTGGCAACTGGAGCGCATGACCTGGCTGCCCTGGTATTTTTCTGCCCACAACACCATGGCTGCCGGGATCCTCTATGCCGACCAAGTGAATACCGTCTCGCCCACCTATGCGATGGAAATTCGCACCCCTCTGCATGGGGAAGGACTGCAGGACTTGTTGGCCTGGAAAGGGGAACGGCTGCGCGGGATTTTGAATGGGATCGACATCGATAGGTTTGATCCCCGCACCGACCCAGACCTAGAGGCCAATTTCAGCATCGATGATCTCAGCGGGCGGGCGACCAACAAAGCCACGCTACAGGCCAAGTTGGGCTTGACCGTTAACCCAGATACCTTCCTGATGGGCATGGTGGCCCGTTTGGTGGAGCAAAAAGGGATCGACTTGCTCATCCAAGCCTTGGATCGCTTTTTGGCCTACAGCGACGCGCAATTTGTTTTGCTGGGAGGCAGCGGCGAAGCCTACTACGAAGGGCGGATCCGGGAGATGGCCGAGCGGCACCCGGGCAAAATGGCCTACCAAAAAGGCTACCAACCCAAGCTGGCCCAGTTGATCTACGGGGGGGCAGATGCGTTTTTGATGCCCAGCCGCTTTGAACCTTGTGGCATCAGCCAAATGATCGCCATGCGCTATGGGTGTGTGCCCATCGTCCGCCGCACGGGGGGGCTGGTGGATACCGTCAGCCACCACATCCCCAGCAAGGGGATCGGCACCGGCTACTGCTTTGACCGCTACGAAGCCCTGGACTTTTACACCTGTCTGGCGCGGGCTTGGGAAGCCTTCCAGCACAAAGAAACCTGGCAAGCGCTGCAGAAGCGGGGCATGGCCAGTGATTTCAGTTGGCACCGCTCGGCGCTGGAATACCTGCGCATGTATGAGCTGATTCTCAACCTACCGCTGCTGCCGGAAAAGCCTCCAGAGCCACCCAACTCGCCCAGCTCCTCTCCGCCCAAGCTCAAGAAGCCCATCTCCTCCCAGCCTCGCTCCAAAGGGATCCCTGAGCTGCAGCAAAGACCCGAGGAGTAGGGTAAAGTGGAACGGGTCAAGAGAGGTTTTGGGGGTTACCCGCACATGATCGGACGACGTCCCGCTGTTGCTTCCCAAGGCTGTCGCCAGGACGCCATCGCCCAGGGACTTAGCCTTCTGCGCCGTTCTTGGGCGCGGTTGGTTTTCGGCGTATTACTCGGCCTCATCTTGGGCGTGGGCTCCACCTTCTGGGCCACCGCTCAGCAGCTCCCTGCCGGACAGCAGCTTATTCCCAATCCGCAGCAGTTTCGCGCCCTAGAGCAACCCAGCAGCGCCCTCAGCGCGTTGCGAGCCGAACAACTGGCCGCCGAAGCCGATGCCGCCATCCAAGCGCAAAACTACGACCAGGCTGTCGAGCTGCTGCAACAGGTGTTCAACGCCTACAACCAGCGCTCCAACTACCACCAAGATCTCTCCCGCGCCTTCGCCGGGATCCAAAACCGCATCTCCGAAGAACAGCGGGAGCTGGCCCGTGTTGCCGCCCAAGCCCGGGATCAAGCCGCCTACGATTTGGCCGTGGTCTATCGCGCCGCCGGGCGACCGGAAGAGGCTGTGGGCTGGCTGATCCAGGTCATCAACAGCCAGGGCCCAACCCGCGAGCTGGGCACCCAAGCCTATCAGCAGCTCTTGGAAATCGGCTTTGTCAGCACCCCCTTTCCCAGTTAGAGCTGCTCTTCCAGA
Source organism: Thermostichus sp. MS-CIW-40 (assembly GCF_054058315.1). NCBI lineage: Bacteria > Bacillati > Cyanobacteriota > Cyanophyceae > Thermostichales > Thermostichaceae > Thermostichus > Thermostichus sp. MS-CIW-40. Next base: position 2,901 of record NZ_JBSSAC010000077.1, on the reverse strand, counting down.
TGGCGATAGAAGGCGAGGGCCGTTTGCCCATAGGTTCGTTGGTCAAAGCGCAGCAGGGATCCCACCTGGTCTGGTAGCTTCTGGCCGCTGCGATGCTCGACGATCAAGGTTCCGCCTGGCTTGAGCAAGGGCGGGATCAGGGGCAGGAGCGGGGCGTACAGACCGGCCTCGTAGGGAGGAGCAAAGTACACGTAATCAAATGGCTCCAAGTTCAGGCCGCGGCTGAGCAGCTTGCGGGCATCTCCCTGAATGACCTGGAAAGATTGCCCCAGCTGCGCCACCTTGGCCCAGTTGGCTCGGATGATGCGGCAGGCAGGGGCGGCAATCTCGATCCCGGCCACAAAAGCGGCCCCCTGACACAGGGCTTCTGCCCCCACCGTACCGGCTCCACAGCACAGATCCAGCCAGCGACAGCCTTCCACCTGCCCTTGCAAGATGTTGAACAAGGCCTGCCTCACCCGGCCAGGGGTGGGTCGAGTGCCCAAGCCAGCGGGAGTTTGCAGCGCTCGTTTGCCGCTGATGCGCAGGCTCATGGGATCCCTTCAGGGGCTAGGCGTGGCCGGCAACTGGCCGGTCAACCCACTGCGCTGGGCGGCGCGATCCCGCTCCATCTGGATTTGCTCCACCAAAGGTTGGGGCAGTTGGGCAGAAGCTTGCAGGGCCTGATCGAAAAGGGGGACGGCCTCTCGGTCTTGCCCTTTGGAAACCAGAATTTGCGCCTTGAGGTAGTAAAGCTCGGGGTTGCTGCAAGAAGCAGCAATGGCTCGATCCACCGCCTCCAGCGCCTCGTCAAAGCGCTGCATATCCCGGTAGGCCAGAGCTTGGCCGCGGTAGGACAGATAGTCAGGCGCTGCCATCCGAAACTGATTTAGAGCCTTCTCCCGGTAGGTCAGCAGCAAATCCATGTAGCCGTTGAGCAGATTGAGCTCCGGATCGCTGCTGTCCACTGCTTGGGCGGCCCGGATGGAGGCAAACAATTGATTGAGGGTGGGCAGAGCTTTGGGCAAACCGATGACCACCCCATCTCGCACCACTATGTTGGCTGCCTCTAGCCCGTAGCCCACACCCTCGTAAAGGTTGCCACGCAAGGGATCCGTCTTTTTCAACTCGGCGGCCACCTGTCGGGTTTGAGTGGCCAACTGGGCAAATGCTTCCAGGTCTCCCTCCTGATAAGCCAGCGCCGCCAACAGGGCATAGACCATCGGCTCTTCGGGGGAGGCCTTCTTGGCCATTTCCAGTTTTTCCCGGCTCTGGCTGTAGCGGCCTGCACAGAAGAACTCTTCAAAAGCTGCCGCCACCTCCGGCCTGATGGGGCGGGCATTGTCCCCGCTGCGGAAGGGATCCTGCGCCCAAACGGGCAGAGCGGATCCCCACACCCAACAAATCACCCCCAGCAGTTTGCCCAGCCTGCTCATTTTGCCGATACTCATCCCCAGTGCCTCAACTCCCACCCCCATCTAACCCTCTCTTCAGCGCAGCAGTTGGGCAATCGAAGCAATAGCGGCATCTTGAACCAACTCATTGGGCTCATAGGCCAGAAGATCGTGCAAGGGACCCAAGGCGCGCGGATCCCCGATTTGGCCGAGGGCACGGGCTGCCGCCTCCCGCACCACCGGTTCATCGTCCGCAAGCTTGGTCAGCAAAGCCGGCACCGCCTCCACCACCCGCATTTGCCCCAACCGGTAAATGGTTTGCAGTTGAGCCTCAAGAGGGGTTGCTGGGAGAGCAGAGCTGTACACAGAAATACCCGCAGAACCGTCGTAGGAATAGCCGCCGTGCGCCATCGAGATAGCCGAGAGAGCCTGCAACGCCTCTAGGGCACGATATCGCTCTGCCCCGCTCATCTGGGGCAATTGGGCCACCAGATCCTCAAAAGCTCGCTGCACAGGATCGGCAGCCGCAGTCTGCTGGGCAATGCGAGTTAATTGGCGATCCGCCTGCACCTGCTGCCAAGACTGAAACGCCGTCAGACCTGCCACTATCAAAGCCGCATCGGCCAGAATGGCCAACAGCGCCATTCCTCCCCAAATCTTGCTGCGACGGCTGAGCCTTTGCATTTGCTTGTCCACATAGACAAAGGCTTGGTGCTGCCGTTCCCAAAAGTCGGGGGCCACCTGCAGAGTTTGGGCGCTCAGATCAGGAGACAGAAGGTTTTCCTCGCGGGCCACCTCCAAGCTTTGCAGCCTCTGGTTTAGGCGAGAAAAGTGTTTCGTCCAGAGCCAAGTAAACATCAGGTCACGTCCTCTCTGCAAACCTGCCATCGAGAACCAAGTCTTGCTGACACAACATTGTGCAGGACATTGTGCGGGAACATTATGCGGGCTGTGCTGGCGTTCAGTGTCAGGCAAGGTTGGCCCACTTTCCCCTGGGATCCCAGAGGGGGAGCTTATGCGACAGGATAACAAAAGCGTCAGCTCCCCACCACCGGTCTTTACCCTAGAATCGCAGGATGCTTCTCAGTGTAGAGAGGCCGACGAAGGACGCAGAGAGGTTGACCGCGCTTGTGTGAGTGCTATGCACCGCTTCGCAACCGAGAGAACTCAAAGGCTACCGCGTCCAGCTTCCCGACACCCGGCTGACCGCTTGATCCATTCTGCCGCTGCCTGAGGAGATGCTATGACCACTGCCCTCACTCCCCGTAAAAGCTGTTGCTGAGTCGGTTCTGGCATCAAGCTCTCTCAATGTCTAGATAACTAGTGGATAACTAGTGCTATCTAGTGTTGTACGCCCCTATCCCTGACCGCCTCTCGTTCCCCCAGAAGCGATATGTGAATCTCTGTAGCTGCGGCCCGTTGGGCATCACCTCCAGGTACAGCCTTTTAATTTAAAATAGGGTACAGGTATTCAAGAGGAAGGAGAGAAAGGAATGCCGACTCATTCTTTGGATTTGCGGCAAAGAGT
>NZ_JBSSAC010000076.1:0-5730 GCF_054058315.1 Thermostichus sp. MS-CIW-40 | reverse complement strand
TGAAGACTTCTTTACTACTGATCAATCCATCCTCCTTCCGAAGTTGGTTTGCTAAGTGCTGCTATTGTACCCCTTGAGCCCTTAACAGGCTGTAATACCGATACCATTCGCCGTGAATTATCGGCTACGATTCGCGTCAATGCTGTGCCCTTATCTAAAGATGGCTGGATAAAGCTTGTTGAACAAGCGGGGTTCGTTGTGGAAAATTACAACATCGGACCGATGACCCTCCTTAACCCCAGTCGCATTGCTCAGGAAGAGGGCATATCAACACTCCTGACGATTGCCTGGAATGTGCTCGCTCGACCGACTATCCGAGAGCGCATTCTCTCTATGCGCGAAACCTTCATGCGTTACCATACCGACCTTGGTTACATTGTATTGGTAGCCCGCAAGGGAGGTTGAATGATGTCTAACACTCTTATTTCTCGCGAAACCCCTTGTGTGCAGTTGCAAGATCATCTCGTTTATCCAGAAGCGGGTGTACTGAGCAAATTAATCTGGAAGAGTGAAGTATGCCAATATAGCCTGTTTTGTCTGGCGGCAAACACGGAAATTTCAGAACACACTGCTACTCGCCACGCTACAGTGCACGTGATTGAAGGGACTGGCGTATTGACGCTAGAGGGTCAAGAGATTCCCCTGAGTCCTGGTATCTTTATCTTTATGGAAGCCAATGCTCCCCATTCCTTGATGGCGACCTCTAATTTGGCTTTTGTACTAACGCTATCGAGTGTAAGCCAATCATGACTACAGCTACTTCCCAACCGTCCATTCCGCATGGCAAGTCTTGGTATATACCCACTTTTTCTCCAGAGCATGGGGTTTATGTCGTATTGTTGGTATCATTTTTCACGGGTGCTGCCTTTGCTGGGCAATGGAATTGGAACACAACGCTAGCACTCATCTGTGCTTTTGCAGGGTTTCAAGCTGAGCATCCCCTGACGCTCCAGATTAAGCAACGCCGCAGTTGGAAGCCGCAATTTTTGGTGTGGGGAGGGTTGTATGCAGGCATTGCCTTGGGTATTGCTGGGTATCTCTTCTGGCAAACGCCCATGTTGCTTTGGTTGTACTTGGGAGCGATCGCCGCTTTTCTGATTGATAGCATGGCGGTGTTTTACCGCAGACAGAGATCAATTTGGAATGAATTGGTCACCTTCGCGGCAGTGTGTCTGTCAGCTCCCTTGGCAGCGATCGCCACAACGGGAACAGTGTCAATAGCCCTGCTAGGTTTGTGGCTCTTGAATACCCTGTTTTTTAGCAGTGCTGTCTTCACGGTGAAGTTGCGTAAGCATCAGACCGCATCCCTAGCTCCCAGTCTGGTTTATCACGCTACTGCAACGCTGATAGTCTTGGGCTTGTGGTATTTGGGATGGTTGTCTAAATTAACAGCGATCGCCTTCGGTGTGGCTCTGCTTAAGTTTTGGTTCATTGTTTGGCGATTGCAATGGTACAAAACAACCAAAATTCAGAATGTTGCTTTTCTGGAAACTGTTTCCGCTATTTTGTTTTTGATGCCAATTGCCTTTGCCTTATTGACAGTCCATACTGGTGCAGTCCTACAGTCCTTGTGAGAAAGATGTGCTTCTTAAACAGCGTCTAGGCAAGGAGAAGAAGATCAACGTATGGCATCATCACGATGGCATAACAAATCGTTAGAGCCAACCGCCGAGAGGTTATCTGCTACAATTAAAGCCTATCTGCGGCGGCTCAACTCAATCGTTATGTTGCCAGCGCCAGAGCTGTGCCTGGTCAAGGTTGTTGGTAAAGGGGCGCTGGGGGTTGTGGGTAGCCGAGGCGATCAATACAAAAATTTACACAACATAACAAATCACTGCACCCGACCGTATGCTAAGCTATTCATATCATCCAAAGCCAGTGACCGCGGGTGAGTTCAGACGTTATATTGCTTGTCTTGTTAGTCAAATAGATTTAGTTTAGTCATTTGGAAACAGCATGTCAGAAGGTAAGTTCCAGAACTATGCTCCACTTAACCCAAACACAGCAGAGAAAAAGTTTTGGGAATGCCTCAAAAAGACATTTCAGAATGAGCCATGCGTAGCTTACTTTAGGTATCCAATTTTTAAACGCACAGGCAATCTCACCAGAGAACCTGACGTTATCTTTATGCACAGAGATTTAGGATTGTGGGTATTTGAGTGTAAAGGGTGCAGTATCGCTAACATTGAAAGTATCGAAGGGCATCAGTGGAAAATGACTAATTGGCATAGGGAAGAGGAATTGCCTATGCTTCAAGCTGAGGATGGCATGTTTGCAATAAGTGCGAAACTCACAGAACGAAGAGAAACACGAGGACTGGTCGCCTCACACTACAGAGTGGTATTACCCTTTGTTAAAGAGCAAGAATGGCAAGATAAAGGATTTTCTGACTTGCCGTGTACCCATGGCGTTGTTTTGCTGGAGGAGGATCTGAAGCCATCGACTCTCCGAGAAAAACTACAGTTGGGCGCTTGCGAAAATCCACAGCGTCCTCTATCTGATGAACAGTGGCAAAACATAGTTGCTTTACTGGGCGGTTCGCTACCAAGACAAGAAGCTAGAGCCATACCCACAGGAACACCACCCGAAAATCCTTTAAGAGTCATCCATTATCTGGAATCTCGCCTTCGTTTTCTGGACGATCAACAGCAAAAGGTAGCTTTTGAGGTTCCAGATGGCCCTCAGCGTGTTAGAGGATTAGCAGGAACAGGGAAAACCGTTCTATTTGCCAAGAGAGCCGCAAAAATCCATGCCGCGCACCCTGACTGGAAAATTGCTTTTGTGTTTTTTACACAGGCACTTTACGACCAAATCATAGGTTTAATCAGTCTTTACTATCGTGAAATGGTTCGGCAGGATGAAGGAGATGTAGAGCCAAACTGGCACAATGTACAAGTACTACATGCTTGGGGTTCAAGAGAGCGTAACGGTTTCTACCGTAACTTAGCCCAAAAATCGGGAATATGTCCTCTGAGTGTCAAGGATGTAAGAGAGAGGATGGGGCGCGACTGCTCTCCATCAGAGGCTTTTGAGTATGTTTGCGATGATCTAGAGAAAAGGGTGCCGAACATACCTGTACTTTTTGATGCGATCTTGATAGACGAAGGACAGGATTTGCCCCCATCCTTCTATCGATTAGCTTATAAAAGTTTATCTGACCCAAAACGACTTTATTGGGCATACGACGAAGCACAGGGGATTGGAACCCTGACTGTACCTCGTCCTTTGCATATCTTTGGGCTTAATCCAGATGGAACACCAGTAGTAGATTTAGGTGGGAACAAACTTCCTGATGGAACCATAACCAGCCCTACCTACGAAGGAGGACTGCGCAAGGCACACAATTTAAACCGATGCTACCGAACACCTAAAATGCTTCTCATGGCTGCTCACGCTATCAACATGGGCTTACTGCGACAAGAGGGTTGTTTGCAAGGAGTGAGTAACAAAGAGGACTGGGAAAAACTAGGTTACACTGTTCTGGATGGAGATTTTTCAGATGCAAGTGTCAAAGCTGGCAAAACAGTCACAGTTACGCGCGAGGCAAAAAACAGCCCTCACCCCATAGACAGTGATGATTTTCCTCACAAGGACGCTTTAGGCTCACCTTTACGCATCCAGACTTTTTCGGATGAGTTGGAAGAGCAGGAATGGATTGCTCAACAAGTGGAGGAAGATCTGAAGTTAGGCTTCGACCCTTGGGACTTGTTGATTACTTGCCCCACTGGTGATAAAGAACAGCAGTACTTTGAAGCAATAAAATCTAAACTCTCAAGGCGAGGTATCCAAAGCGTTATTGCAGGTGTTGATACAAATCGGGATATCTTTCGCATGGATAACTGCATCACGATCTCAACAATTTTCCGAGCCAAGGGCAATGAGGCGTGGAAGGTTTATGCTTGCAGATTTCATTGTGCTACCCAGCCATTAGCTTGGAGAGGAGAGTCAGAACTACAGAAGCGTAACGAAGCCTTTGTTGCACTTACACGAGCGCGTATCTGGTGCGTTGTAACTGGGGTTGAGGGTGCGAGCCCAGTTTTTGAAGAATTGAGAGCTATTGTGCAACAGTACCCAAATCTAACCTTTAAAGCATTCAATCAATCCTCATTGAAAAGGATTAATGATGAAGATTTTGAATAGCAAATTAGAAACTCGTATCAATATTTGCTACCAATTGTAAGTGCAACATAACAAATTGTAAGTGCAACATAACAAATCACTGCACCCGACTTGAAGCTATACTTTAGTCATTACCCAAAACTATAGCTAGGTAGGTTAAGGTTGTCGCCTTAAGATTCTGGGAAACCAATGTGGGGCTACGCCCAGCGACCCATATCATGCCAACCTTTGTATGCTTAGCTATACTGGTGGCGGGTGAGTTCAACCGTTAGATGCCCTTATTCCCTGGTTGTGGCTATCCTCCCAGTCCTGATTGAGAGCAAAGGGGTAGTTAGACAAGGAGTGCATTAAACAGGTAGCCGATACTGATGATTCCAAAAGTCATTAGGCTAATAAACACAGCTAAAAGTTGAGGGCGAAAACTTTTCTCAGGATGACCATCTCAGGCAATGAGAGAGCCGTCACAGCCATTGTGAACGCTAATACAGTACCCATCGGCATTCCTTTGTTAACCAATGCTTCGGTAATTGGCATAACACCAGCAATGTTTGCATAGAGAGGTACACCCAACACTACAGCAACAGGAACAGCGAATGGGTTGCTAGACCCTGCTAATTGTGTAACTAAAGTGGTTGGGACATAGCCATGAATTCCAGCACCGATCGCAATACCGACAACGACATAAAGCCATACCGATCGCACAATTTCACTGGACTGAAACCATCCCTGCTGAAACCTCTGTTTCCAAGTGACATGATTGGCGTTAAGGTTGTCCTCTTGAGCATTGTCTTGGTGGGCTTTTTGAAATTGCCATACAAAAGATTCAACCCATTTTTCCAACTTGAGCCATCCGATGATATAACCAGCTAAGATCGCTAATCCAACCCCAAAGCCAATATATAGAAGTGTGACTTTTAACCCGAATAACCCCCACAACAGTACAACAGCTACTTCATTTACCATTGGGGCAGAAATCAAATAAGAAAATGTCACACCCAGAGGGATACCTGCTTCCAAAAAACCAATAAATAGGGGTACGGCAGAACAAGAGCAAAAAGGTGTGACAATCCCCACCATCGCCGCTAGAATATTTCCGCCCAAAGTGCGCTTACCTTCTAACCATTGCCGCACGTTTTCAGGTTGCAAAAAACTCTGAAATGTTCCCACAACAAAACTAATAACAATCAATAAGGTCAAAACTTTGGGGACATCGTAAAGGAAAAAATGCAAGCTAGCTCCGAGATGAGATTCAACTGACAGTCCTAATAGACGAGTGACGATCTGTGTTGCCAGCCAGTCGAATGGATAAAACGGATCGAACATTGTTTGTCCTCTCTTCTACATCTGTAAGAGTCGCTGAATTTCCTCACTGGTCATCACTTTACCTTTACCCACGACCTTACCATTAACAGTCAGTGCAGGTGTAGACATAACTCCTCGCTTGGCAATTTCAATGGGGTCAGTAATGTGAAAAATTTCTGCTTCTAGGTTAAGTGCAGCGATCGCTTCTCTGGCATTACAGCCTTTTAATTTAAAATAGGGTACAGGTATTCAAGAGGAAGGAGAGAAAGGAATGCCGACTCATTCTTTGGATTTGCGGCAAAGAGTTGT
>NZ_JBSSAC010000075.1:0-7802 GCF_054058315.1 Thermostichus sp. MS-CIW-40 | reverse complement strand
AAACAGAAAGATCAACTGGTAGTAATCCGTACTGAACATATTATACATTATTTTCAGTATAGTTGAGCTTATTATTGACTAGAGTCATGCTCTTGCAAATCTTGGTTGTAGCGCAGAACAAGCACGCGGTAGCCCCGTCCCTGCAGCTGCGAGCGCAGTTGGCGATCCCGTTCCGCTTGGGCAGGCTGGTCGTGGACTGGGCCATCGCAGAAGATGCAGATGTTGGGGCTGTAGAAGAAGTCAACGACGCAGTCGGGATCGGCAATGGCTTTCTGGGCATCCTCAGGCAGCCGATACCCTCCTGCTGCCAGCGTTTCGAGAAAGCGGCGCTCCAGTTCAGAGCGAGGGTCCAGGAGCTGGCGCAGCCACTCCAGGTGCTCTTGGCGGGAGCGACCCAGGGAGCGCAGCTCGGTGCGGCTGTTGGCCAGCAGGCCCAAAAGATCCCGGATCTGATAGCGGTCAAGCTGCAGCGCTTCCCGTTGGTTGGCATAGCTGAGCAGGCATTCGTAGCAGGCTGCTCGGCATTCGGGCCGCAGGTCTTGGATCCCGGCCTCTGAAAGCTGGAAGTGACAGATCTCCAGCGCCACTTGGGCCACTTCCGCTAGAGCCTGGGGCTCTTCCACCAGGCGCCACAGGACGCCAGCGCCCCCTTCTGCTGTTTCGTAGAAGAGCATGGCCTGATGGGATCCCTGGCCGATGCACTCGGCGGCCAGCTCTGTCTCCTCCAGCTCAAAGGTCTCCTCGATTCCCCGCTTGAGGGCATAGCGCAGGGTCGTTTCTAGCGCCTGCAGGTTCCCCCCGCTGGGCTGAACCAGCCGCACCAGCAAGAGGTTTTGGGTAGCGCGCACTGCCAGGCGGATGGGCTGCAAGGACATCGGGCTAGACGAGCTAGCCCTATTGCCCCCAAGCTGAGCTCGAGAAGGGACTTCGCCGTTGTCAAAGTTGACCAGGAAACCTCGCCCCCCACTGCCCCGCCAGCCGGAGTTGATGCGCAGTAGCGTGGCGGCTGGGGCATAGCGCAACTGCAGCAAGGGAGTTTCGCCCCTTAGCACGTCGGCTTCCTGGACGCGGTAGCCCGAACTTTCGGGAGCAAACTGAAAGAAAGTCTGCAGCTGGTATCCCTGTCGCCGCCGCTCTTCTTCGTCGGCAGTAATGCGATCCCGGCGCCGCATGCGCACATTAGGCATTTCCAGAAGCTGCGCTAAAAGGCTATTTTGCCCATCGAAGCGGGTACCGCAGACGGGGCAGCAATCCAAGGAGGGATCCCCAAAGGCCCCACAGCTAAAGCAGAGCTTGTGGCTGCTTTTGCGCTCCTCCAGGCCGCCGGGCGGAGCCTGAAAGGCCACCGATTCCCACTGGCAGCCCTCGTGGTAGAGGAAGTTGTGGGGGGCAAACTCGCGAATGGCCAAAAACCGGGGCCGGGCGATAAACTCCCCTTCGCTGCCGCGGGGCACCCAGGCGCGCACGGGCAAGGCAGGGAAGTTGTAGCCGGGCAGGAACCCCTCGCTGGCTAAGTAGCGGTAGGGGTAGAAGTCGCTTTCCTCCCGCTGGGTATCGATTTGCAACAGCAGGTTCCGCTGGCGCAGAGCCTCCTGCTGGCGGCGCCTGGCTTCCTGCTGGTCTTCCCGGCGGCGAGCCATCTGCAGTTGCTGGTTGGCGGCTTCTAGCTGTTGCGTGGCGGCCCGATAGAGCTCCCGCCAGCGGTCAAAAGCGCGGTCAAAGGCGCGGGGGGCCTCTTCAATAACCTGCTGGATCCAGCGCCGGCTAAACCAGCCGCTGCGCTCTAGCACTTCCCGGTCAGCAGCCAAGAGCGCTTCCACCCGCTCCGCCACCTCTTGGCGCGCCGCCTCCCCTAGCTGAATGGAGGCAACCACCTCTTCCCGCAGGGGCAGCTCTGGCCGAGCTGAGTCGATGACCGTTTCGATGGAGTTGCCCAAGGGCAAGCGCACCTGGGCTAGCCAGACGGCGTGGATGTGGGCCCGCAGCAGCGACTCATTGGCCAAGTCCAGGCGGGGAGGTCGCACCCGTCCAGCCACCATTTCGGCCCGGCGGCGAAAGTAGTACTGGTCGTGGCTGTTGAAGGCGCCGCAGTAGCTGAGGATGAGCCCCGGCTGCCCCTGGCGACCGGCCCGACCGCTGCGCTGGGCGTAGTTGGCTGGCGTTGGGGGAACGTTGCGCAGGTGCACCAGATCCAGATCGGCAATGTCGACCCCCAGCTCTAGGGTGGGAGAGCAAATGAGGTAGGGAAGGCGGCGCTCCCCGGGCTCATTGCGGAAGCGTCTCTCTCGCCGCTCCCGCTCCCCCGGCTGGACCACCTGGGCGGTGTGCTCTCTGGCTTCCAGGGATCCTAGCCCTGCTGCCCCGGCTCGGTAGAGCTCCTGAAAGAAGGGGTTGATGGGACGGCGGACAGAGGTGTAGCCCTCCTGCTGGGCGCTGCGGGAATACAGAGGATCCGGCGGCGGCAGGCCATCCCCCAGACACCAGCGCAGACAGCCGGCGTCTAGCTGGTAGGCTACCTGGCCATTTTCCACGTGGCGCCGTAGCAGGCCCTGGCTGACCAGGAGAGACAGCAGGGACTCCAAAAACCTGTCGTAGGCTTCTTGGTTCAGATCAAGGCGCCTGCAGAGGAAGCGACCAATGGTGCTGCGGCGGCCCAGGCTGAGCATTTGCCCGTTTTCCCGGGAAGGGTTCTGGCCAAAGCAGCGAGCCGTCCGCAACTCCTCATGCTCTTCCAGGCCCCAAAACTCATTGAGATATTGCTGGGCGCGCCGGCGCAGCCTTCTCTGGGGCTCTGCCTTGAGCACGGGCACATCGATGGCCAATTGGCGCCGAAACCGATCCAACAGAGCCCGCAGCAGTTGCTCTTGCTCCTCAGGGCTGGCTTGGGCAAACCAGGGGTGAAGGGAAGCCAGGGCTGAATTTTGGCAGAGCTCCCCGAGGCCGCGGTACTCGATTTTTAGCAGGCCCACCTGTTCCAAGTTGGGGTGGGTAACCCGCCAGCCGCGCCGCAGATCTTCATAGAGCCGGTATTCGGTTAGCTCGCTAAAGGTCTGCCACACTTCCTCGGCACTGGGCGAGTCGGGATCCAAAGCCGGGTTTTGGGCAATGTCGGCAAGCTCCAGGCCAGAAGCCCGCACCACTTCCTGGGCCACCTCGTCAAAGCCCAGCTCTTTTTTCTTGAGGAGGGCAGCATAGAGCGAGGCCCGCAGAAGGGCCACATGCACAAAATCGTTGAAGTGGCCGGCCTGCAGGGAGGCGTCCTGGCGGTTGTCGGTAAAAGTCAGCAGCTTGCTGCAAGCGGCCTGGGTTTGCTCGGCATGGCGCAGCAGGGAGGTGGCAAGGATGGTGGTGGCGCTGGAGCGGCCTTCGCTAGAGAGGGAAGCCAGCTTGACAAACTCCCGCTCGCGGCCACGGTAGTACTCGCCGCAGGCCAGGCACAGGGAAAAGGGGTGGGGCTGCCACCACATCTTCTGCGCCTCCGCCTGGGGGTACTCGGAAAAGGATCCATCTGGGCGCACCCAGACCGCTTGGGGGACGCGCTTTCCCCAGTTGGGCCAGAGTCTGCCCTCAGGGGTGTACCAGTCTTCGGGGATCTGCTCCAGCGACCACTCGTTGTCAAGAGGATCCAAGCTCAGGTAACCGGCTTGCTGGTCTTCGTCCTGCTCTACCTCTTCTCCCACGGGATAGGGCAGGAACTGATCCCTGGACTTGAGGACGTGGTAGTAGTCCTGCCCACACTGGCGGCAGAACTTGACGGGGAAAAAGAGCTTGCCCTCCCCCGCCTGCATCTGCCCTTCTAGGGAAAATTGCCGCTTTTCCCGACTCTCCAGGGTGGCGTAGAGGGTGCGGCCCTGGGAGATAAACTGGTGCAGCTTGAAGGCCACTCCTCGGCTGCGGTCGTCTTTGAGGCTGCTGGCGTGGGCAAGGAACTGGCGCAGCGTTGCCGCACAGTTTTCGCTAGCGGTGCCGGTCAGTTGGGCCAGTTGGGCGGCCACCTCGGAGAGCTCCCTGGGCACGCGGCGCTTGATGCCGTCGGGACTTAACTCTAGGCCCAGCTCGTACTCCAACCAGCGCATCAAGGGGTGGCGGCGCAGGCTAGCTAGGTCGGTGGGCCAGGGGGGATCGAGGGCGGGTTTGAGCTCTTCAGGTGAAGGCGGGCCACCTTCGCTCAAAGGGGCCAGGGTCTCCTCGATAATCTGCTCCGGTGTGAAGGGATGGCCAAAGAAGCGGCTGGCGAAGTCGGCCACGGTCTGGCGGCGCTCCAGGGCACTGGCCTCTGGCCGAGCAATCATGGTGGCGCTGGTGCCGATGTGAACCAAGTCCTTGGCGGCGCAGCGTCCCTTGAGGCGGCGAACCAGCATCGCCACATCGGCCCCCTGCCGGCCTCGGTAGGTGTGCAGCTCGTCAAAGACCAGAAAGCGCAGGCCGTTGGGGCTGAGGAAGCGCTGATCTTCGGGGCGCACCAACAGTAGCTCGGCCATCACGTAGTTGGTCAGCAGGAGCTGGGGTGGATCCCGCCGCAGGTTTTCCCGCTCGCTTTCCTCGGTTTCGCCGGTGTATTTGGCAAAGCGCAGCGGAAAGGGGCGATGGTAGGCGCGCTCGTAGCGCTCGCGCAGAGTTTGTAAAGACTGGTACTGGGAGTTCACCAGAGCGTTCATGGGATAGACCACCAGGGCCGTTACCTGGCCCACGGATCCCCCCTGGCGAATCCAGTTGTCAATGATGGGCAAGAAGTAGCAAAGGCTTTTGCCAGAGCCGGTGCCGCTGGTAACGACAAAACTCTTGCCTGCTAGGGCCTTGGCAACAGCTTCCTCCTGGTGGCGGTAGAGGCGGAAGGGTCTGCCATCCTCAAAGCGGAAAATGCGGGCTGTTTCTTGGGCAATGCGCCCCGCCTCGGCCAACTCGTCAACGGTTGGACCAGATACATAACTAGGGCTGAGCTGGAGGAGGGGTTCTGGCCAGAGGTGGATCCCTTCCTCTAGAGCTTGATTCACAAAGGCTTGCGCCCGTTGGTCGCCAATGAGAAAAAAGGAGCGGACAAAATCGCGATAGTCGTCCAGAACAGTGGCGTGGAGATCAAAGATGGTGGACATCGAATCTGCCCTTAAGGCCCGCTTGGTTAGCTCAAGCCTAGCTTGAAGATGCCGCAAGTGGTGTTTGAAACCGCACCCACCAAGATCTACGGCCCGCTGAACGGCAAAAAGATATCTCCGAAGTGGGATCGGCAATGCGCCAGCTTCCCCCACACCTCCAGTACCCGCCGACGGCTGCAGCGTTCTCCGAATGCAGGAACCAGAATCCCTTGCCTTTAGGCAGGGGGTATGTCAAGAGAAAACTGGTCTGCAGAAGGCCACCTCTGCCTCATGGACGAATAACCCGCAATCCTAGATGCGCCTCGTAGCCATCGAAGTCACTGTCGTGGTGGAGGAGCGGAACATTGTTCTCAATGCACCAAGTGGCAATCAAACTGTCTATTGTTTTGCGCACCGTCACGCCTTTGCGACGCAACAAGCGAAAGTTCTGCGCACTTTTCACCGCCAGGGAGGGGTTAACCATTTGCACCTGATGCAATTTCACCAGAGCACAGCGAGCCTGCTCGAAATCGGCATCTTTGCGAAAGCCCTGCAAGACTTCTGCCAAAATCAGGTCGCCCACCAGGATAAGAGTTTGATCCAGGGCCCAATCCAGATAGTCGGTGTGAAGCGATGAAATGCCGTTGAAGTAATCAATCCAGATGGTGCTGTCCACCAGGATCATCCTCAGTCCTGCAGGCACGACAGGCGTTGCTGCTGCAAATTGCCCTCCCATTTCAACTTGCCGCGTAAGTTGCGGATCTCAGCTTGCTCGTGTAGGCGAATCAGGACACGCAGCGCTTCGTGAATCACCTCGCGCTTGGTCTTGAGGCCGGTTACCTGGCGGGCACGCTCGATCAGGTCGTCATCCAGGACGATGTTGGTGCGCATGAGGAGCCACTTGTGTGTATAGAAATGCAGATCTATGTGTATTCTAAGCTTTTATTGAGTGCTGCGCCAGCTTCTCCCACGCCTCCAGTACCAGCCGCCGGGTGCAGTATTCGCCGTATTGACGTATCTCCTTCTCCTTCAGCACGCGAAAGGTTTCGCCGGGGAAGGTGCTAGCGGCAACACGGGCAGCATACCCCGCCGGGTCGAGCAGGTCGCGCACCTCTTCCCACGGATCGAGGATGTCGGCAAGTTCGCGTTCGGTCAAATCCGCCGGGTCGAGGATGTAGCGCAGTTGCTTGCGCGTCAGGCCGTAGAGCTGGGCGTAGTACGCATCGAGTTCGGCACGCAGCACCGCGCGGCGGTCTTCGTCCCAGCGAAAGGGCGGAAAGGGGATGCCCTTCTGCGGGTTGGTTTCGATCTCCGGGTAAGCGCTGATCCAGGATGGCAGGCGCCATTCATGCCTGCCGACAGCAATACGGTTTGCATCCCACGCAACATGGATGGCTGCCCGCAGCCCGTCATCAGCTTCGTTCCACACATCGTCGGCGAAGGGCTTGAGATCCCAGGCAGTATAGGTCAGTTCCAGTGCGCGCGGCACAATGAAGGCGAGATCGGCGGGGGTGTAGGCAGTGGGGGGAAAAATAGGGAGTTGGCGGAGGATGAAGGAACTAAGATGCGTCCCACCAATTTTCTGGCGCAATGCCCAATCAAAAATCAGGACATTTAGATTGGCTAGAAAACACGAGAGATGAATAGCCGAAATCTCACCCGTAAGGACTATGGGCATCGTATGTCCTACCCCAACTCTGGGCAGCAGGCTGAAGATGGCAGTGCGCTCGTTGGTGGCGTTGGTCACATCGCGGAAGCCGAGCAGCCAGCCGCGTTGCCACGCGCCCAGGCGGGCTTGCACTTCTTCTGCCGATACCCAGTACCAGGGCTGGACGAGGAAGTGCGGGTCGGCGTGCCGGGCTTCGTCTGGCGTGGGCAGTTGGGTGCTGGCGCGGTCGCGCACGCCCTCGTACGTCCCGTAGCGGTGGTCATAGTGCCAGATCATCTTGGCTTCGTAGAGGGGGAGGTAGCCCTCACCCCCGGCCCCTCTCCCAAGGCTTTGGGAGAGGGGAGAAGGATGCTCGTAGGAATGGGCAGTGACATAGGCAGCAATCTCTTGGAGGACTTGTTCTGTGTGGTCGAATATCTGCTCATTGGTAAAGCGCAGCATGGCAAAGCCATGTTCGCGCAGGATTTCCTCCCGCAAACGGTCGCGTTCCTGCTGAGTGGGTTCACGGTGCACGGCGCCATCTATCTCAATGATCAGGCGGGCATCGTCACAGAAGAAGTCGGCGATGAATTGTCCAATCGGATGTTGACGCCGGAATTTTCGGCCTAGCAGCCGACGGTCACGCAACAATTCCCAGAGCAGGCTTTCGGCGGTCGTCGCCTCGCGACGCAACTGCCGCGCCCTGGCAATCAGTTCCTGGCTGGCCTTGGGTAATTCGTACCCTCCTTCTCCCGCAGCGCGAGAAGAGAGGTCGGGGGCTGCGATCCTTCCCCCCTCTCCCGCAGCGTGAGAGAGGGGGCTAGGGGGTGAGGGCACAAACACATTCCCCACCAGCCGGTAACCTTGCTTTTCCAGCTCTGCACGGGTGCGGAAGAGGTGCGAGTCGTTGGACATTTGGAACATCGCCATGAAGCGCACGCCCCAAGAGTTTTCTCCCGTGTGTTCGTTAACCAACACCGGCACGCGCTGATACAGCCTTTTAATTTAAAATAGGGTACAGGTATTCAAGAGGAAGGAGAGAAAGGAATGCCGACTCATTCTTTGGATTTGCGGCAAAGAGT
>NZ_JBSSAC010000074.1:0-7933 GCF_054058315.1 Thermostichus sp. MS-CIW-40 | reverse complement strand
CAACTCTTTGCCGCAAATCCAAAGAATGAGTCGGCATTCCTTTCTCTCCTTCCTCTTGAATACCTGTACCCTATTTTAAATTAAAAGGCTGTACTGCTCGAAACGATGGCTTGCTGGCCCTCTTGGCATTCAACTTCCACCCCGCCTTGGCAACCATCTGGGCTGACTCAAAAGCGGGAAGGAACATCAACGGGTAATTGTTGGCCAGGGGAGAATTTTCCCATTGCTGCGCAACCCTGGGCGAATACAAATGGCGGTGTTTGTCTTCCTGGCCGTTTCTTTTGATAAAGATCTTGATAAAGATCTATTAAAGATCTATTTTTGTGCGGAAAGACACACCTCTACCTGAGGCCAAGACCTAGCTTGGGTACATGACACAGCCGCTTTCTGAAATTGCCCGCGCCCAAGGGATCAACTACTTTCTGCTCTCTTTTACCGACCTGCTTGGGATCCAACGGGCCAAGCTGGTGCCTGCCTCAGCTATCGACTTCATGGCAGAGGGTCAGGCTGGATTTGCCGGGTTTGCTGCCTGGTTGGACTTGACGCCTGCAGACCCCGATGTGTTTGCCCAGCCGGAGCGCGAGCGCTTGTTTCAACTGCCCTGGCAGCCGGAAGTGGCCTGGATGCCTGCCGATCTAATTCAGGTCAACGGGGATCCCTTGCCACAAACCCCCCGCTGGGTGTTGAAGCAGGTGTTATCCCAAGCAGAAGCTATGGGCTTTCAAGTCAAGACGGGGATCGAATGCGAGTTCATGCTTCTGTCGCCAGAAGAGTGGGCCATTTCCGATGAGCGGGATCGGCAGGCCAAGCCCTGCTATGACCAGCAAAGTTTGATGCGGCGTTTTTCGGTGATCCGGGACATCTGCGATGGCATGCAGAAGCTGGGCTGGGATCCCTATCAAAACGATCACGAGGATGCCAACGGCCAATTTGAAATGAACTGGCGGTTTGACGATGCCCTAGTTACGGCTGATCGCCACGCCTTTTTCAAATACATGGTGAAAAGCATTGCCGAAAAGCATGGCTACCGGGCCACCTTTATGCCCAAACCCTTTGCTCATCTGACGGGCAACGGCTGCCACACCCATATTTCTCTTTGGCAAGGCGAACAAAACCTGTTTGCCGATCCTCAAGGGGAATTGGGGCTTTCTCAACTGGCCTATCACTTCATCGGCGGGGTGCTGCACCATGCGCCTGCT
The DNA here is from genome assembly GCF_054058315.1 of Thermostichus sp. MS-CIW-40. Taxonomy (NCBI): domain Bacteria; kingdom Bacillati; phylum Cyanobacteriota; class Cyanophyceae; order Thermostichales; family Thermostichaceae; genus Thermostichus; species Thermostichus sp. MS-CIW-40. The sequence goes on along the minus strand of NZ_JBSSAC010000074.1, from coordinate 6,734 downwards.
TTGTGTGCCCTCACCAACCCAACGGTCAATTCTTATCGTCGCCTCAATGCCCCTGTCACCCTCTCTGGAGCCACCTGGTCTCCCAATACGATCAGCTACAGCGGCAATAATCGCACCCACGCCATTCGGATCCCGGATGCCGGGCGGTTTGAACTGCGTTTGGCCGATGCTGCCGCCAATCCCTATCTTTTGGCTGCTGGTCTCATTGCCGCCGGTCTGGACGGGATCCAACACCAACGGGATCCTGGCCCCCGCTGCGACAACAACGCCTACACCGATCCCCTCCCCAATGCCCCAACGTTGCCCGGCTCTCTGGTCGAAGCCCTCAACCATTTAGACCAAAACACCCTGTTCCGCAGCAGGCTTGGGGATCCCTTTGTAAATGCCTACCTCAAGCTCAAACGCCAACAGTGGCAGGAATACAACCGTCAGATCACCCCTTGGGAGCGAGAAACAACCTTGGATTGCTAGCCCGGTAGTTGTTGTTATCTCATTACACCTTGAGAGAGGGCTTCCAACTGGCCTGGAGTGACCCTAAACCTGGGCCAACTGGTGTTGAGCTGCCTGCCGCATCACCTCTGCTGGCACAGGCTTGCCTCCCAGCCAAAGCGATAGAGCCTTGGCCCCCTGCTGAACCAGCATCTCTAGTCCACTGATGGGGGTATAGCCCAACTCGGCGGCCATCCGCAGCAGAGGAGTGGGATCCGGCACATAGATCAGGTCGTAGACGATGGCACCTGGAGACAGCAGGCCCAGTTGCTCTCGGCTCAGGGGAGAGAGCTCCTGACCGCCAGGGGATCCCGGCTTGTGCATGCCCACGGGGGTGGTGTTGACCAAAAGCCGCGTCTGAGACAGGTAGCAATTCAACTCCGCCCAGTTCACCGTCTCCACCTGAGGCCAGGTCTGTTGCAAGGCCAGCAATGAGTTGGGGGATCGCCCTGCCACCCGCACCGGCCCCAGCCCCAACTCCAAACAGCCTTGGATGGCCGCCCGCGCTGCCCCCCCGGATCCCAGAATGAGAGTAGGGATCCCTTTTTCCAGACCCAGCAAAGGCTGGACAAAGCCATCGATATCGGTATTGGTGCCCGCCCACCCGCCCTCCGGCAAGGGGTAAACCGTATTCACCGCCCCCACCGCTGCTGCCCGCGATTCAATCTGATCGAGCAAAGGGAGAATGGCCTGTTTGTGAGGAATCGTCACATTAAACCCCCGCACCCCAATGGCCGCCAGCCCTGCCACCGCCGCCGCCAAGTGTTTTGGAGCCACCGGAAACGGCACATAGCAATAGTTTTCCCCCATAGCTGCCAAAGCAGCATTGTGCATGGCTGGGGATAAGCTGTGGGCCACCGGATCCCCGATTAGACCGAGCAATTGGGTGCTTCCCGAAATCCGACCGTCCACCGGCTCAGCCAACTCCTCAAGGGATCCCTTAAGTCACTTTAAAGACTACTGAGACTCCGACTCAACCCGCTGCAGAGTCTGCCGGTAGCGATGGCGCCAGTCGGCCAACGATTCTTCCGAAATGTGGTCGATCAAGGTGCTCATCTCCGCCAGGATCTGGTAAACGCGGTCAAAGCTTTTTCGGGTTCGCTCTTCCTGCTCCGGTTGATGGATCTGCACCATGTATAAGCTCATCTTGATGGTTTGCAGGCGGTTTTTGCCCAAATCTTCTAGCATTTCCCGAATTTGCCCGATTGCCTCCCGCCTCACCTGTCTCTGCCGCCGTCGCAACAGCCAAAAGAGGATCCCGTGGACGACCCCTACCAAAGTGGCGCTGACCGCCGTTGCCGTTTCTAGCGAAAAAGCGCTGCGGCTGGCCACAAAACCACTTAGCAGAATCACCCCTATTCCTACCGCCGTCAAGATGAGCTCAATGTTGTTTAGGAACCATCTTCCTGCCGGTCTCCAGATCCCAGATCCGGCCACTTGACCCTGAAGAATGCCCATCATAGCCTTTTGCACCTCCTTTGTGTCTCTCCCGTCGTTCGCTCAGCCCATCACTACCTGCTCAGCCGCCCCAAGGCCAGGCGCGGTCTTCTGCGGCTCAGTTGACGCTTCAGACAAAGCTGCCGGAGTTTTCGCCGCCGCAAGCGGAAGGGTCTATGGGCCAGGGATCCCGCTGCGGACAGTTCCGGTGCAGGAGCCTGCATCTTTCGACTCAGCTCTTGATGGTGTTGGCGGAGATCCTCAATCTGCCTGAGGCGAGTCTCCAGCTCTCGGCGCAGTTCGGCGTTTTCTTTTTCCAGACGCTGCAGGCGTTTCAGCAGCTCTGAGGACTCCGTTCCGCTGACGCGGTCGGAAACTGGGATGGGATGGGGAGCAGTCACCACCGAGCTGTGCACATTCCTGCTATCTCGCATAGCCTGGGCAGCCCGACGCAACAGAGCCACCCCCTTGGGGTCATCGCTGTCCATGAGGCTGGCCGCTCCAAACTGGAGCTGCACCGGCAGCGCCCGCCCATTCACCACAAAGGGATCCTGAATCATTCGCTGGCAGCAGCGTTCGGCAGCAATTTGCGCAGCAGCCAAGGTGCTCCCCGGCAGCAGAATGATAAACTGCCCCTCGTCGTAGCAAAACAGGTCGTCTCCATCGCGCAGGTTATTGGCCAGGCGCTCTCTAAACAGCTTGAGAAGAGCACCCCGACCGTCAGCATCCAGCCCTTGTGCCAGAGAACCGAGGTTGGCCAAGCGCAGCACAAACAAGCTGAGGGGTTCCGATTGGGCACGGGCCTGGGCCACCCGCAGCGGCAAACGAGCCACCAAATCTTGACGGTTACCCACCTCCAAACCAATCGACTTGGGGGGAGAGGGAGGAGATTTTTGCCCAGTTTTGAGCAGATATTGCTGGCGGCGACTTTCTACAATGCGCAGCCCTGCCCGCACCCGCGCCAGCAGCTCTGCAGCCTGAAAGGGTTTGGAAAGAAACTCATCGGCGCCTGCCTCCAAAGCCCGCTCCATGCTATCGTTGCCCTCGCGGGCAGTCATAATGATGTAGTACACCCAAGCATATTCCGGCAGTTGCCGCAGTTGACGGCACAGGTCTAGGCCGTTCAGGGAGGGCATGACCCAATCGGCAATGATCAGATCTGGGGGTTGGCGGCGAATTTGCTCCAGCGCGGAGAGGCCATCCAAAGCATAAGAAATACTGCAGCCCTGCTTGCCCAAAAAGTTGGACAGCATCTCTGCCACCATGTAGCTATCATCCACAATCAGTACACGGGCTTGCAGGCTGCCGTCTTGACTTCTGCCAGAGACGAGTTTCGCCTTCTCAGGCGCAGGAGCTGCACTAGCGCTCTCCGGTCTGGGATCCATAGACAAACTGAGGCAGGATGGCGAGAAAATCCGGGAAAGCAAACTACCCGCAACTTTCCATCGCTATTCTAATGAATGTGGTATCTCCATCGTTATTCTGATGCGGTAGCGAACAGCAGCCGCTTCCACTTTGCCGAGTTGGTTAGATGGATTGAATCACTCTTGAATCACTGAGACTTCGCTCATCCAGAGCCGCTGTCTGTTGCTGCCCAAGGCTTGCTCTGACCAGAAGCCCTTTGGCGGGAGAGCTGAAATCTATGTGGTGAACATTTGTGAATTATTCGAGGCAGCAAAGCAGAGGCTCAGTAACGGATCTCGAGGGTGACTTGGGCGCGCACGGTTTGCTGTCCCCCCTCCACCGGTGTGGATGCTGTTTCTAGACGGGCATAGTCGGCGCGGGCAAAGGGGATCGGCGGCGGGATCATGTAGCCATCGCTCTGAATCTGGATGCGCTCGACGGAACGGATGCTCAGGTTCAAGGCCCCCAGCACATCCTGGGCTTGACGTTGGGCATCTTTCACGGCTTGGGTTAGGGCGCGGCTGCGCGCCTCCAACAGGGTGGCTTCATCGGCCCGGAAACTGACCGATTCCACCTGGGTGGCTCCGGCGGCCACAGCTTCATCCAGCACTTGCCCAGCTCTGGCCACAGGCACCTCGAATTGCAGACTGTTTTGCCCCTGCACACCCGTTAGGCGAGGTTGGCCATCCCGATAGTCGTATTGCGGGTAGAGGGAAATGCCGGTGGTTTGCAGAGCGCCTACTTGCAGCTCCTTGAGGCGATTGACCAGCCGCTCTGAGCGTTCTGCCACCTGTTGTTGTACCGATTGCGCCGTCTCCCCTTGAATGACTACCCCCAAGCGAATGAGGGCAATGGAGTTCTCTACGGAGACCGATCCCTGTCCTGTAACCGTCAACATTCGGGATCCCTCAGCGGGACTGGCCATCGCTCCGCCTCCAGCAATTGCGTTCCAACCCAACAGGGCCACCGCCAGTACCAGGCCCAGCCACGCCACCCCCTTCAGCCCTTTCCAACCCCTGATCCCGTTCATCGCTTTCCCTTTCCATGGTTCAACCCCAGCCTACTCCCACCGCTCCTCAGCCTGATCCGACAAAAGCCCCAGCCACCAGTTCCCTAACCTCACCCAGCCGGTGCGTTCTTGCCCCCACGGATCCCGTATCCACACGTGGAACACCCGTTGATACTTGGAAGTGCTCCCAGAAAAAGGCCCCAGCCGCCAATACCGCGCCTCCTGGCTCAACAGGGAGTAGCCCTGCTTTGCCGCCCACCGCTGCAGCAATTCTTGGCTGCGTCTTTGTTCCCAGACGAAAATCCCAACGAAAAGGGCAGCAGCAACCGCCGCCCCTACTAGGGCCAATGCCAGCTCAGACATGGGGCAGACATGGGGATAGACTCTACTGCCCATCCTACAAAGGTTGCTCCAATGCTGGGATCCCCGGCGGTCAAAGTTCACCTTCGTCGCCTCACCCGCCCTCAGACCTTGGACAAAGAGATCCCTGCTTCAACCCATCAGGCCGTATGATCGAGGCAGGGTGGTCAAAACTTAATTTGTTCTCAATTTGTTAAGGTCTCTTTAAGAATGGCCGAATCGAAACTGCGACAACTGCTGCGCGATCTGGATGTTGAGCTGCAAAAAACCCCTGGCTTGGATGAAAAGCAGCGACAGCAAATTGCCGCCATTCGCCAGGAAGTGGAGGCGGTGCTGGCCGATCTGGGATCCCCGACCGAGAGCAAACAGAGCCAAGGCCCCAGGGATCGCATCGGAGAGGCGCTGGGCCTGTTCGAGACCTCCCATCCCAACCTCACCCTGATCCTGGAGCAGGTGATCGACACGCTGGCGGGAATGGGTTTGTAGTTTCATGGTCGGTAAAAGGGCTCACCAGAAAGCTCCCTTGCTTGCTAGCCTTGGTAATGCGTTGAAAGCTCCTTATGCTCTATGACCAGCACTCTCCACTCCACCTCGTTTAACACCACCCGCTCCAAACAGATTTTTGCCCGGGCACAAAGCCTCATGCCGGGGGGAGTGAGTTCTCCGGTGCGCGCCTTCAAGTCGGTGGGCGGGGATCCCGTCGTGTTCGACCGTGTCTCAGGGGCCTACGCCTGGGATGTGGACGGCAACCAATACATCGACTACATCGGCAGTTGGGGGCCGGCGATTGTTGGCCACGCTCACCCCGAGGTCATTGAGGCTCTGCGCCGAGCTTTGGAGAAAGGCACCAGCTTCGGCGCCCCTTGCGTTCTGGAAAATGAACTGGCGGAGCGGGTCATTGAGGCGGTGCCCAGTGTGGAGATGGTGCGCTTTGTCAATTCCGGCACCGAAGCTTGCATGGCGGCGCTGCGCCTGATGCGGGCCTACACGGGTCGGGAAAAGGTGATCAAGTTCGAGGGCTGCTACCACGGCCATGCGGACATGTTTTTGGTGAAAGCCGGTTCGGGGGTGGCCACGCTGGGCTTGCCAGACTCGCCGGGGGTGCCCAAGGCAGCTACCAGCGCTACGCTGACGGCTCCCTACAACGACCTGGAGGCAGTCAAGGCCCTGTTTGAACAGCACCCCGACTCCATTGCCGGAGTCATCCTAGAGCCGGTGGTGGGCAATGCCGGCTTTATTCCCCCCCAGCCGGGCTTCTTGGAAGGCTTGCGAGATCTCACCCAAAAGTACGGGGCCCTGCTGGTATTTGACGAGGTGATGACCGGCTTTCGCATCAGCTATGGCGGTGTACAGGCCAAGTTTGGGGTCATCCCCGATTTAACGACCCTGGGCAAGGTCATCGGCGGCGGCCTGCCGGTGGGGGCCTACGGCGGTCGGCGAGAAATTATGGAAATGGTGGCTCCAGCGGGGCCGATGTATCAGGCAGGGACTCTTTCCGGCAACCCCCTGGCCATGACGGCAGGGATCCAGACACTGGACATTTTGCGCCGCCCGGGCACCTACGAGTATCTGGAGCGGATTACCGAGAAGTTGGCGACGGGGCTACTGCAGATCGCGCGGGAAACGGGGCATGAGATGTGCGGGGGCTATCTGCCCGGCATGTTTGGCTTCTTTTTTACTGCCGGCCCGGTGCGCAACTACGAAGAGGCCAAGACTTCCGATCTGCAGAAATTTGCCCGCTTCCATCGCGGCATGTTGGAGCGGGGAGTCTATCTGGCGCCCTCGCAATTTGAGGCCGGCTTCACCTCCCTGGCCCACACAGAGGCCGATGTGGAGAAAACTCTAGCCGCAGCGCGAGAGGTGTTGAGCACCCTCTGAGTCTGCAATTCACCCTCTTTCGAGGCGGGATCCCTGCTATGGCCGAGCATATCCATCGCAACTGGAGCATGACTCTAGTCAATAATAAGCTCAACTATACTGAAAATAATGTATAATATGTTCAGTACGGATTACTACCAGTTGATCTTTCTGTTTA
>NZ_JBSSAC010000073.1:0-8376 GCF_054058315.1 Thermostichus sp. MS-CIW-40 | reverse complement strand
GCGACTGTAAACTCGCCTGAAATTCCGAAACTTAGCTGTCCTCTGGGGCCGCTAGGGATTGGGATAAAGCCCGCACCCTGCGCATAGCGCGGGTGCCGGGTAGTTTACTCGGCGTGGCAGCTCATCGACTTTCCAGGATCGGGCTATGCTGGACTGAGGACTACACCCATCTCCCTGTTGCTATGCGAGACCTTCTGCGCGACATCCTTCGGGACTGCTCTGGCTTTGTGGAACTGCGCTACCACAGCAAGGTGTTCCGCAGCGTCACTGCCGAGAAGGGCCGCCTTGAGCGCACCGCGGTTCGTCGCCGTTCCGGAGTGGGGGTGCGGGTGTTGGAGGCCGGCACTTGGGGCTTTGCTGCCACCGGGGATCCCTCGCCGGCTGCCATTCGGGAGGCCATCGCTGAAGCTCGCCGTGCCGCCCAAGCCAGCGCCGACTACCGCAAACAAAAGCTGGGATCCCTGCCCAGTGTGCGGCTGGCCCAAGGGGAGTTCTGCGAGCCCGGTGTGGAGGAGGTGTTGAACAAACCGCTGGAGGCGAAGATCCAGTTGGCTTTGGAAACCGAGGCGCAGGCCCGGCAGGCCTCTCGCCAAATTAGCTCCGCCAGTTGCACCTACAACGAGATCTACGAGGAAAAAGCCATTGTCACCACCGATGGGGCGGATGTGGCCTTTCGTCTGGTGCGCCCCGAGCTGCGAGTTCAGGCGGTGGCCGAAGCGGACGGCCAGCTCAGCAGTGGCTCCGAGGCCATTGGGGTAACAGGGGGATGGGATTGCCTGTTCCGCTCGCATCCCTTGCAGATGGCGGAAAAGGCGGCTGCTACCGCGGTTGATTTATTGTCCGCAGGCTACGCAGAAGGGGGATGGGCCACGGTTATTCTGTCGCCTTCCATCGTGGGGCTGTTGGTGCACGAGGCCATTGGCCACACGGTCGAGGCGGATTTTGTTCTGGCGGGTTCTGTGGCTGCCGGCAAGCTGGGGCAGCGGGTGGCCAGCGACTGGGTTACCCTCAAAGACTCCGGCCATTCAGAGTTTATGCCGGGGGCAGGGGGAACCCTTCCTGTGGACGACGAGGGCGTTCCTACCCAAAGCACCACCATCATCCAAAACGGCATTCTGGTCAGCTATCTCCACAACCGCGAAACTGCTGCCCACTTTGGCGTAGAGCCCACCGGCAATGCCCGCGCCTGGGAATATGCCGATGAGCCTTTGATCCGCATGCGCAACACCTTCATTGAACCCGGATCCCAAACGCTAGAGGAAATCATCGCCAGCACTCCCGATGGCTACTTCCTGGATGGGGCCAGGAACGGGCAGGCGGACTCCACGGGCGAGTTTATGTTTGGGGTAGAGCGGGCCTACCGCATTCGCGATGGCAAGCTGGCGGAGTTGCTGCGCGGTGTCACCATCACCGGCAATGCTTTTGAGGTGCTGCAATCGGTGGATGCCGTCTCGCGGGACTTCCTGTGGGACTTGGGATCCGGCCATTGTGGCAAGGGTCAACCGGCCAAGGTGGATGCGGGCGGCCCCTACATTCGCTGTCGGGCCATTGTGGGCGGACAGCAACCTGTGTAGTTATTCCCTTGGCGCTCCACAGCTAGCCCAGAGGTGAAGCCTACAGCTCGCTCTGTAAAGGGGACTGGCAGGCCAGCTCCAGGACTACCGAAAGCTGCTGGCCAGGAGCTACACAGAAACTCTGTCCTGCCGGCACGACTGACCGTGGGGGAGTTCACAGAACAGCCAATCCGTCCGCAAAAATTAGGGATCCCCTCACCTGCGGGGATCCCAGATGGCGTACTGGATCAAACCTTAGCGAGGGAAAACCACCTGGGCTCGCAACTCGCCCGGCGGGTTGGCCTGCGTGTGAATGTTGATGTAGTAAGCTCCGGCCAAAAAGCTGGAGACTTGCTCAGGGGTGAGGTTGGCTTCCAGTCGGAAATTCCCCGACTGATTGCCTGGATTCGGCAACATGTTCAAGACAAAGACCACCGGCCCTGTGGCCTGGGCGAAAGATTGTCCTGGCTGCGGCTGAGCAATGTGAATATGTCCAGGGCCAAAGTTAGCAATGGGTAGAAGTGGGGTTGTGAGATTTGTAAAGCTTCCTTAACCGCTGAGAAACAAGACAGCAACCAGGCAAAAGCCGCAAAAAGCCTCGAAAATTGAACGAGGCCGAAGGGCAAAACCGATCAACAACATGGAAAAAAGCTCCTCGGTCAGAGAACAGGCTAAATAAGGTACGTATCAGGCCAAGCTTCGGATTCATCTCTGGGTTTAAAAGACGGCGACATCACTGCTACCGAGAGACAAAAATCCCCACCCTGTGGGGGTTGGGGGATGGTGTAGACTGCACGCGGAGCAGAAATCTCTGACCGTACCTATAAAGTTGCGGAGAGGGGGAGAGGGTTCACCCAGGCACTTTCCCCAACCTCCGTTCAGGATGGATCCGTTTATCCTCTGGCCGAGGCGGCCAAAGCAGAGTTCATGATCGGCCAGAACCAGTGGGGCCGCATCAGGATGACGGTGTCGATGACGTGGATGATGCCGTTATCGGCTTCGATGTCCGCTTGGATAACGGTGGCGTTGTTCACCTCGAACACATCCCCTTCAATGGTGAGATCGATGGGGGATCCCTCTACCGAGCCCACACTTTGGTACTTGGCCAAATCTGCCTTTTTCAAGCGGCCGGGCACCACGTGGTAACACAGGATGCGAGTCAGTTGGGGGATGTTTTGCACCAGAGTGGTGATGGTGCCAGGAGGCAGCTTGGCAAAAGCTGCATCGGTAGGCGCAAAAACAGTAAAGGGGCCAGGGCCTTTCAGAGTATCCACCAAGTTTGCCGCTTTCACGGCTGTAACTAGGGTGGAGAAACCCTCCGTAGCAACTGCAATATCGACAATATCAGGCATGGTCAAAATCCTTATTTTGCTAGAAGTTGGGATGACAGGAAAGTCAAAGTGGTGGGCAGTTTCAGAGCTACCTGGCCTGAATACAACTGAAAATGGGCAGAGTCAATGCCTAGACTTGAAGTCGGCTAGCGATAGTTCTGATCCTGAATGTAGGCCAGGCGAGCTGCTTCTCGAATCCCGTATTCCGGTCGGGTGAAGCGATTGAGTTGTCCCTCAAAATAACGGCGGTTCATCATCAAGTGCCGTGGATTTGGATCATCAAGGGGATACAAGAAAGCGGCCCTTCCCGCCTGAATCACGGCTGAGGTGACGTTGTACATGGAGCGCTGGAAGCTAACCCCCAATTGAATCAGCATGTCCTCTTCGCCGCGGCAATGCTTGCGATAATACTCCACCAAATACTGGGGCAAAAAGTGGTACATATCCTGGTGCAAGAGCGTGGGTGGGATCCCGGCGGTGCCCACCGGAAACTTATCGGCGTAGAGGATCCCGTAGTGGAAGTCCAACTGGTTGGTGGGAACTTCGTTGGCCTGAGCGTTGTAGGACTTGGTGCCGCGGAAAGGAGAGGTGCGATAAAACACGGCCTCTACATAGGGGAAAGCGGCCTCATATAGCCAGGTAAATCCCTTGGATTTGGGCACAATATCGTACCATTCTCCCCGAATGCGCACGCGATGGTAGATGGGTCGTCCGGCAATGGCGAAGATCCCGTTGACCAAAAAGTTCATCGCCTCCGGCACGCTGGTGATTTTGCCTTCGTCGTAGAGATCGCTGATCTCAAAAAAGACCGGAGCCATCACCTCCCAAAACAGGCCCAACACCGAGTACATGGTGGCCTGGCGGCACAGCTCCAAGAACATATCAGGGAAGAGCTTGTATAGCCCCATCAACAAGGGGTTGCCCTGGCAATAGGCGCGGATGGCGCGGTCGGCATTTTGCTTATATTCCTCGGAATCCATGTAGGGATCCAGCAAGCCCCCCATGTCCCGATGCCAGAGCATGGCCCGCATACATTCTTCGGCAAATTCCATGTTGATGCGGTCATGCCAGAGGTGATGCAAAATTCTGGGCAGCTTGCGCTTCAGCTCCCCTTTTTCCATGAACTCCAGCAGCTCGGGATGGGCCGTAGCCTGGCCTCGCCAAATGCGCAAATCCGCGTTATCCCCCGCGTAGTGGTTGGCCAGCTTCAGATACTCTTCAGGAATGATGAACTTGAAAAAAGGCAAGGGATCCACAAACACCTGCTCGGCAATGTAGAGCAGATCCCGCCAGTAGAAATCCATTGGCACGGCATAGGCTTTGTAGAGGCCGATAATTTGCATCAGGTTTTCCGGCGTATCTGGCAGCATGGATCCCCCTGCCTCCAGGCGGTGGACTATATCCGCAAAAGGATGGGTAGAAGGGGGCAGCTTGCGGGCTGTGAGGGTTGTCGTCATAGAAGAAGTCTCCAACTCTTCAAAAGTTCTGGCTCCTTGAGGTCATTCCCTGGGATCTCAATTCCTGGAAGTTTCCCGATTGCCTTGATCTGCTCCAGAGAAGGCAGCCCAGCTCCCTAGGGAGAATCGGCAAGATCGCCAGCCGAGGCCAGGATAAGCGTTTGCGCTTGAGCCACCTGGGTGGATAGGGTAAACGCCAAGGGTTGTGGCCATTTCACCAGGCTCATGGGCTGGATCCCAAACCAAACGATCAAGGCCGTCAAAATCAGCCCCGGGATCCGCTCCCAGCCATGCACGCGCGGGTAGTAGGCGGTGCGGTTGTCCAACCTGCCAAAGCAGGTGCGGTTTAGCAAAATCACAAAGTACACCGCCGTCAAGCCGGTGCCACAGATGCTGATCAAAGTGGGCAGAGGAAAATCTTGGTAGCTGCCCTGGAAGATCAAGAACTCCGCCACAAAGCCCACCAGGCCAGGGATCCCGGCGCTGGCCATCCCCCCCAAGATGAGCAGGGCGCTCACTGTGGGCAAGCCTCGCAAGGGGTTGAGCAGGCCGTTGAGTACGTTCAGATCCCGCGTTCCCACTTTGCGCTCCACCAAGCCCACCAGATCAAACAGCAGCGCCAAGATGAGACCATGGGAGACCATCTGCACCATCGCCCCGGTCAGGCTAATGGGGGTGGCTGCCGCCATGCCCAGCAGGATGTAGCCCATGTGGCCAATGGAGCTGTAGGCCACCATGCGCTTGATGTCTTTTTGGGCGATGGCTGCCAAAGCCCCGGACAACACGGCAATGGCTCCCCACCAGGCTAGGATCCCGCCCAGGTCGGCCCAAGCTTGGGGAAACAACTGCAGCCCAAAGCGAAACAGACCGTACGTGCCTAACTTGGAGAGGATCCCTCCCAGGAGGATGGCCACTGGCGGCGACGACTCCCCGTATGCATCAGGCAACCAGGTGTGGAAGGGGATCAGCGGCATCTTAATGCCGAAAGCCACGATCAAGGCCAACAGCGTCAAGGTCTGGGCAACAGGGCTGAGAGAGGTGATGCGGATCTCCAGCAGCTCAAAGCTATGGGGATCCCCCAGCCAGTAGATGGCCAAAAAGGCCCCCAACAGAAAGATGGCGGAAACGGCAGTGTAAATCAAAAACTTGATGGCAGCATAATCCCGCTTGGGGCTGCCCCAAATGGAGATGAGCAGGTAGATCGGGATCAGCACCAGCTCGTAAAACAAGAAGAACAAAAGCAGGTTCTGGGCAACAAAAGCCCCGTTGACCGACCCGCTCATGAACAAAATGCAGCCGTATAAGAGGTTGGGCCGCTTCACCTCTGGCTCAGCTGTCAGCACCGCAATCAGCGTGAGCAGCCCATTCAAAGCCACCATCAGCAGGGAAAACCCGTCCAGGCCCAGGGAGTAGCTCAGCCCAATTGCCGGGATCCAATCCCACCGCTGCACCCACTGCAGCCCTTCCGCTTGCAGGTCAAAGTTGGCAAACAGCAGCAGCGAGATCCCCAGCAGGATCCCGGCCAAGGCCACCGCCAGCTTTCGCCCCCCCAAGCCTAAGAACAGGAGCAGGGATCCCAAGATCGGCAACACAATCAAGGCACTCAGCATGGTCTTTTCCCTCTTTATCTAAGGACTCCGTCCCGCTACCTTGCCCAAGCCTAGAGAATCAGCCAGCCCAGCAGGGCCACCCCCACCACAATCGTCAGCACGTAGGCTTGCAACTGGCCAGAGGTGGTGTATTTCAAAACCTGTCCACCCGCCAATACCGCCAAGCTGGTCAAATTTACCAAGCCGTCTACCACATAGCGGTCGAACAGGGCTGTAACCTCAGAGATGATGCGTACCGCAAACACCACACTGGCCCGGTAGAGCTTGGGGGTGTAGAAGTCGTTGGCCAACAAATCCTGCCAGTCGGCCAAGAAGGCCCAGTCCACCGGCTGCCGCTGCGGACGCAGATACAGCCAGGCTCCCAAGGCAATGCCTGTCAAGCTGGATCCCGTCATTACCCCAACAGGGATCCCTTCCAGAGCGGGAATCAGACCTAGTGCCGCTAGGATCATGGGCATGTGCAGCGCCACCCCCATCGTGACCGTCATGGGCAGCATCATCGGCCAATGCACCTCCGGCGAACGCTCGCTCATCTGCTGCGGCTTGCCCCCCCAGATCAGGCCAAACACCCGTGTCAGCCCTAGGGCCGTTACAGCATTGGTGACCAGCACGACTGCCGCCCACAACCCCTGCCCCGATTGCACCAACTGCTGCCACAGATCCGTCAGCACCCAAAAGGAACCGAAAGGCGGCAAAGCGATGATTCCGGCCATTCCGGTCAAGAAGCACAGCCCCGAGATAGGGCGCCGCGACCACAAGCCTCCTAGATAGCGCAAATCCTGGGTAATGCTGTTCCAGATCACCGTGCCCGGAGCCATCACCAACAGAGCCATGGCCGGAGCATAGGTCAGCAGCAACCCATAGGCTTGCTGGGGATGACCGGTGCCCACCGCCACAAAAATCAAGCCCATGTAGGCACTCACCAGATAAGACAAAGCTCGCTTGGCGTCGATCTGGGCCAAAGCCACCAGGGATCCCCCCACCGCTGTCAAGCCGCCGATGGTTAGCATCACCTTCAGCACTGTTGGGGAAAGCTCGTAGAGGGGTTGCAGGCGAATCAACACCCAGGCCCCTGTGCCCACCACCACCGCATTGCGCAAGATCGTCGAGGGGATCGGCCCTTCCATCGCCTCATCCAGCCACAGGTGCAGAGGAAATTGGGCACACTTGCCTACGGGGCCGGCCAGCAACCCCAGCCCTACCAGGGCCAGCAGGGTGGGATCCACAGTGACAGATCCTGCCTGCACCGCCTCTGCCCAGGCCGCCAAATCCTCAAACTCCCAGGAGCCGGTCAGGGGATAGATGGCGATTACCCCCATCAAGAGCAACAGGTCGCCGATGCGCTTGGTTAAAAAAGCATCCCGCGCTCCCGTCACCACCAGCGATTGGTTGAACCAAAAGCCCACCAACAGGTAAGTGCCCAGGGTCAAAATCTCCAGGATCACGTAGCTGAAAAAGAGGGAGTCGCACAAAGCCAAGGCACACATCCCCCCCTCAAACAGGCCCAGCAGGGAGAAAAACCGCGCCCAGCCCCAGTCCATTTCCATGTAGCCAAAGCCGTAGATCTGGGCCACCAGGTTCAGCCCCGTCACCACAGCGCAGGCCCCCAGAGTTACCGATGACACCTGCAGCGGCAGCTCTAACATCAGATCCCCCACCTGCAGCCAGGGCAACCGAATGACCTGCGCCGGCTGATCCCAAATTGCCACCAGCGCTCCCACACTGTGAAGGAAAGCCACTAAGGTCAGCAGGGCATTCAAATAACCTGCCGGACGTGGTCCCGTGCGCCGGGTGATTCCTGGGGACCAGATCAGCGCTCCCGCCCACGCCACCAAAGCGTAGAGGGGAATCAGCCATGCAGTTGTGACCAGCCCGTTCAAGCTCATAATCCTCCTTCGGCCAGGGATCTTGGCCAAACTGGAACACTTGCTGAGATCCTGTAAAAAATCTTAAGCAGCATCTTAGCTGCAAATTAGGATAGATAAAAATTGAACTTCTCGATGAGATCTATAGACAAAAGTCTATACCTTAGCAAGGGGCAACAGAGGTTACTCTCTTGTTGTCACCACCTCACTCTCTAAAGCGTAGATGGGAATAAACTCCTTGGGAACTCAGGATCCCCGGCTGCGCAGATACCGTGAATGGCTCTAGGACATCCCCGAAGTTCTGCTGCCCTACTTCCGGTCTTCGATAGGCTAACGCAAGCAGGATCCCATTCACCTCTTCATCCCAAGGCTACCATCGTAAGTCCCTGTGAAATTGCCAAGAAGATGAAGATTGAGAACAACGACCTAGGTCGTGTTGATCTTATGTTAGGATAGAGAGAATAGTTTATAGAGGAAAGAGGATGAAGTTGGTTTTTTTAGATGAAAACAAATGGCAGAAGATATTGGCTTTTTTACAGACAGAAGAGAGAGTTAACATT
>NZ_JBSSAC010000072.1:0-9080 GCF_054058315.1 Thermostichus sp. MS-CIW-40 | reverse complement strand
CCTTGGGGCGACTGTAAACTCGCCTGAAATTCCGAAACTTAGCTGTCCTCTGGGGCCGCTAGGGATTGGGATAAAGCCCGCACCCTGCGCATAGCACGGGTGTCGGGTAGTTTACTGTCTTCGATGACCGGGCCCTCGGGGATCCCACATCTCCTGAAGCTGAACATGGGGGGACCTCACCGGCCCACAAAGTATCTGGCAACACAGCTGGCTGCCCCTCTCTCTGATGTAGTGGGGATGGGGTTGGCCATACCAATCGAGATAAACCGGCCTGCAACCCTCATTGCTCCCGCCATCATCTGTCTAGATCAGGGGGATCAGCCCTCACTTGGGCCACTATGAAAATCATTGGAGTTGAGTCAATGTTGGAGTCGCAGAGGGTAGTTCAAAGTGGGTTATCTTCCCCCGCTATTTCGGGCAAGCCCGTTCTGGAGTTGCGCCACGTCTCGCTGCAGTACCCCACTAAGGGATCCCCAGTCACGATCATCCGCGACGTCAGCTTTTCTGTTGCCCACTCGGAGTTTGTCTCCATTGTTGGGCCGAGCGGCTGTGGCAAGACTTCTCTTTTGAAGATGATGGCCGGCCTGAACACTGACCATGGCGGCACCCTCTACTTTCAGTTGCAGCCCATCGCCGGCCCCCTGAAGAGTGTGGGCATGGCCTTTCAAAACCCGGTGCTGCTGCCCTGGCGCACAACCCTGGAGAACGTGTTGCTGCCGTTGGAGGTGGTAGAGCCCTACAAGCGCACCTTCAAGCAAAACCTGGCCCAGCACGAGAAGTCGGCGCTGGAGCTGCTGGCCACCGTGGGCTTGGAGGGTTTTCAGAAAGCCTATCCTTGGCAGCTTTCTGGGGGAATGCGGCAGCGGGCTTCCTTGTGCCGCGCTTTGATCCATCAGCCGGAGCTGCTGCTGTTGGACGAACCTTTTGCTGCTCTGGATGCCTTTACCCGCGAGGATATGTGGGAAATGTTGCAACGGCTGTGGATGCGCACCGGCTGCACTGCTATTCTGATCACCCACGACTTGCGGGAAGCAGTTTTCCTCTCCGATACCATTTATGTGATGGGGCCACGACCGAGCGAGATCATCTTTTCCCTCAAAGTGGATCTGCCCCGTCCACGCCCGCTGGAGATCTGCCTGACGGACGAGTTTCACCGCTTGGTCTCGGAAGTGCGCCAGCACATTCGGCGCAGCTATTAGGCCAAAGATCCCTTGATCCAAAAAATCTGGAAAGGTTTGCTGGACAGGTTACCGCGCATTTCTGCCGAGGGATCCCATGAAAAAATCATTTGACCGATTTTTGCAGACCCAAACGGCTTCTGTGGTCTTGCCCGCTGTCACCATCGTTTTGACCCTTGTGCTCTGGCAGGTGGGGGTGGGGCTGTTCAACGTTCCTCGCTTTATTCTGCCGGCGCCCACCCAGATCCTCGCAGCCATGAACCAGTGGAGCCCGGTGATTCTGCGCCACTCCCTAACCACCCTCACTTCGACGCTGCTGGCCTTTGCGCTGGCTTTGGTGGGGGGGATATTGCTGGGATCGATCATCGGCAGCTCCCGCCTGGCCCATCTGTGTTTGTACCCGCTGCTGGTGGGGTTTAACACCATCCCGAAGGTGGCTTTGGTGCCGCTGCTGGCGATTTGGTTTGGCTTGGGCCTGATCCCGGCGGTGATCACGGCCTTTTTGCTGGCCTTTTTCCCCATTGCGGTCAATGTGGCGGTGGGGCTGGAGACGGTGGAAGCCGAGATGCGAGATGTGCTGCGCTCGTTGGGGGCCAGCTCTTGGGAGATTTTCACCAAGGTGGGGCTACCCCACAGCATGCCCTACCTGTTTGCCTCGTTGAAGGTGGCCATCTCCTTTGCTTTTGTCGGCTCGGTGATCTCGGAGACGGTGGCTTCCAACCAGGGGCTGGGCTACCTGATCGTGTCGGCCAGTTCTTCTTTTGATGTGCCTTTGGCCTTTGCGGGTTTGGCTGCCCTCGGCCTCATGGGTGTCTTGCTCTACACCTTTTTCGCGGCTCTGGAGCGCTATGTCCTGTCCTGGCGACAGTAGCATCTCTCCCCAGGGAGCCAACCCCTGCCTGAGCTAGCCCAGGTCTGGAAAGGTGGCTCGCACCGCCGGGTGGATGAGCTTGCCTGCCCTGATGTTGAGCCCTTTGGCCAAGGCCGGGTCTTGTTCCAAAGCAGCGGCCAGGCCAAGGTTGGCCAGCTTGAGGATGTAGGGGAGAGTGGCGTTGACCAGCGCTTGGGTCGAAGTCCAGGGGACAGCCCCCGGCATGTTGGGAACGCCGTAGTGCAACACCCCGTGGGCTTCGTAAACCGGCTGGGCATGGGTGGTAACCCGCGTGGTGGCGATGCACCCCCCCTGATCCACCGCCACATCCACAATGAGGGAGCGAGGACGCATTTGGGCCACCAACTCTTCTCCCACCAAGACCGGCGCCCGCCTTCCCGGCACCAACACTGCCCCTACCACCAGGTCGGCCTCGCGAACACACTCTTCCACGCTTTGGGCAGTGCTGTAGAGCAGCTCTACCCGCGAGCCAAAAATCAGCTCCAGCTCGTTCAGCCGCTGCAGGTTAATGTCCAAAATCTGCACCCGTGCCCCCAAGCCTACGGCCATTTTGGCCGCCTCAGTGCCCACGGTTCCCCCGCCCAGGATCACCACCCGTCCCGGCGGCACCCCCGGGATCCCACCCAGCAACACGCCCCGCCCCCCCTGCTGTCGGGTCAGGTAATGGGCGCCAAATTGCACCGAGAGCCGCCCAGCGATCATGCTCATGGGCGCCAACAAAGGCAGGGATCCATCTGCCAATTCCACCGTTTCATAGGCAAGGCAGGTGGCCCCCGATTGCAACAGCGCCTGGGTCAGCTCGCGGCTGGCGGCCAAGTGCAAATAGGTGAACAGAATAAGGTCGGGATGGAGCAGAGAATACTCAGCCGGCAGGGGCTCCTTGACCTTCACCACCAACTGCTGCTGGTAGATCTCCTCAGGGGTGGCGGCCAGTTTGGCCCCCGCTTTTTGGTAGTCCTCGTCGCTAAATCCCGCCCCCTGGCCTGCTTGGGTTTCCACCCACACCTGATGCCCCTGTTCGGTTAAGGCCCGCACCGCTGCCGGCGTCAGCCCGACACGGAACTCTTGCTCTTTGATCTCTTTGGGCACGCCAATTCGCATAGGGATCCCCGCAGGGCTGCTTTCCAGTCTAGACAGACTCTCCCCGCAATGGGATCCCTGGCCTGTTGATCCCTACCTTGTAAGGGGACGGAGGAAGGAGAAGCAAGGGAAGTTGATCCCTGTCTTCTGCAGGAGATTTTCGAGAACGTAGGACTGGCGGATGCTGGGGTGGATCTCTAGCGCAAGAAGCGGGCCAAAAGCAGCAGGCCGAGGCCGCCGAAGAGGATGTTGAAGCTCCAGGCCGCTGCCCAGGGGGGAAGGGCGCCGGCTTCTCCCAAGCTGCGAGACACGCTGAGCACCACGTAGTAGGCAAACACCAACAGGATCCCGAAGACGACGCCCCCGTAGCGTCCCACCCGCCGCGCGGTGGTGGATCCCAGGGGTAGCGAAATCAGCACGGCAAAAAAGCTGGCCAAGGGCAGGGAGAAGCGCATGTGGAACTCGGTGCGCAGAGCCTGAGTATTGAGATTGGAGCGGGCCAGGCGGGAAATCCGCTCCGCCAGCTCCGGTAAGCTCAACTCGCTGGGGGGAACCGGCGGCTGCATCAGGGCAGCCAGATCCTGAGAAACTTGCAACGGCTTGCGATGAAACGTTTGCTCGGCAATGCTGAGGCCGGTGGGGCCGTAAAGGTGGGTCGCTCCTTCGCTGAGGCTCCACTCCAGTCCGTTCCACACTGCCTGAGCGGCCAAGGTCACTTCCACCAACTGGTATTTGCCTCCCGGCAAGGGATCCACCCGCAAAATCGTAACATCTTGCATGGTATTCAACCGGGGATCCACTTGGCGGATGAAGAACCAGAGGTTGTCTTCGGTTTTGAAAAAGACATCGTATTGCACTGGGGTGGTGGCCTGGGCCAGCAAAGCTTGCTGATCGATCTGGCGGATTTGCTGTTTGCTGGCCGGCAGCAACACGTTGCTAATGAAAAAAGCGCTCAAGCTCATGGCCAACCCCACCAGCAGCAGGGGTCGGAAAATCCGGCTAAAAGGGATCCCGGCTGCCCGCATAGCGGTGATCTCGCTGTTGCCGCTCAGCTTGCCCAAGGTGAGCATGGTGGCAAAAAAGGCGGCAATGGGCATACCCAGCACCACCATCTCCGGCAGATCCAAAACCAAGAGGCGCAACACCGTCAGGGGGGGAACGGATCCCTCGACCAGCCGCTCGGCCAGGGTAAACAACCGGCCCACCAGCAGCAGCAGGGTTCCCCCGGCAATACCGGCCAGCACCGGGGTGAGCATCTCCCCAAACAGATAGCGCTCCAGCAGCCAGAACTTGGTGAGCAACCGTGCCATGTTTGAGAATTGAAAGGGATCGCCCTCATCCCCATGGAAGAGACGGGTTGCAATGGCCGAAAAATCGGCAGCAAAAGCCCTGAACCAGGCTCATCAATGCATTCTCGCTCAAGGGCTTGGGGAAGCAGGGGGGGGAAACGACTCTGTTTTGTCGGCAGGATCCGAACGCGGCCTAGGAGAGTTGAGGGGAGGTTCGGACGCGGGATCCAGCTTGGCCCCCCAGGTGACCAGGTAGGCCCGCTGTTCGGGGGAAAGGCGGCGAGCCTGGCGAAAATCTGCTCCTGCCACGATGGCGCCGGTGTAGGCCCCGGTCTTGAAATCGGGCTTTTGCCCTGGCTGAGCAGGGGAAGCTGTCTGAGGGGATCCCACAAACAGCAAAGCGCGGTAGAGATCGGCCCCGCGCAGGTCGGCATTCCGCAAGTTAGCTCCGCACAGATTGGTGTGGCTGAGATCGCAGCCGCTCAGGTTGGCCCGCTCCAGGCTGGCTTCGCTGAAATCCACCGCCCGCAACAGGGTGCCATGCAGGTCGGCTCCCTCCAGCATCGTGCCCAGGTTGACCACTCGGATCCCGTGCAGGCGATCCCGCTGGTAGCCCCCCTTGCCATCCAGGATAGGTCGGCCCAGGTGTTCGTCTCGCCGCAGAGGGCTGAGCAGGTTAGCGGTGGAGAGAAAGCGCAGGATCTTGGCTTTGCCGAAGCGATCCACCCCGTTCAACAAAGCAGCCGTGCGCCCGGCAGCAATGGCCCGCTCCAGGGGCCAATCGTCCAACTGCCCATCGGGAGACAAGACCAGGTTGGAAATGCCTTCAAAGTAGGCGTCGATGGTCTGCTGCTGGGTAATGATATTCTGCTGAATGGTGAGATCGCGGGAGATGATGTACTGCCGCCAGGCGATGTAGGCGGCCAGGATGGCGATCAAGATCTGGCCTGTGGCCCCAAACACTTCTCCCAAAGCCCCAATCGCCTCCCAACTCAGGGATCCCAAAGCGGAAAACACCCCGCTCCCAGCAACCCCTCCCATCAGGGCCAAGCTGAGGGCCACTCCCGCCCAGGCCAATTGAGGCCAAGTGGTCAGCCACTGCCAAAGACGGCGTCCGATCTGAGCCCAAAGCGATCGCCCCCACCAGCCCGCCAGGCCCAGCCAAGCCAGCACCGCCCCCCAGCCCAAGACCGGCTGAGCCATCCGCTTTCCCAAGAGCAGCAAGAAGGCCGGGATCCCCAACAGCAGCAGATGAATCAGGGGTTGCCACGGTGAGACCGGAGACAGCAGGATCCCGGATTCAAGCAGCGACGGCTCTTGGGGCAGATGTTCGGGGACAAGGGTTTTGTAGGTCATGGCGCAAGCAGGGAGGTTACTCTAGGGCTAGTGTTAGACTTGCAAAAAAAGCCTGCGTTAGTCCGTATTTGGAGTTGGCGGATAGGGCAGGATCCCGCCTACTCAGTTTGGTAGGATAACCTCGGCCTTTCTTCTCTAGCCCAGCCTGGTGTGAGGATAACCACCATGATCTCTTCCTTATTGTCCTTACTGCCTATTGGTCTGCAGAAATCCGGCGAACACCAATCTACAGCAGTCCTGCCCGGCCTGCGGGCGCAGCGCCATCGTTCTGCAATGCTGACGCGGCTGGCAACCTCTCTGATGCTTGGCACCACCTTACTGCTGACAGCAAAGTTGGATCCCGGCTGGGCGCAAACTTCCCTGGACACCGGCATTACCGGCGAGCAGACCCTGCCTCAAGCTCCCCCGCTCCCGGACAATCGCCCGGCTATTTTTGTGGATGCAGCCAACGGCAGCGATACCCGTGGGGATGGATCCCGCAATAACCCCTTCAAGACGATTACTTATGCCATTCAGCGGGCTGAGGCTGGCAGCGTCATTCAGCTTTTTCCCGGGGTATATAGCGAGGAGAGCGGCGAAACCTTCCCCATCCGTCTGAAAGCCGGCCTCACCTTGCGTGGGGACGAGTCCACCTTGGGAGAGGGCTATCTCATCACCGGCGGCGGTACCTACATGAGCCCGACCCTAGGCCGACAAAATGTTGCTCTGCTGGCAGAAACCGGCGCAGAAGTGCGAGGAATTACCCTGCGCAACCAGGGGCGGCGCGGCTATGCCCTCTGGGTGGAATCTGCCTCCCCGCGCATTCTCAACAACAGCTTTGTGGGCAGCATCCACGATGGGATCTTCATTGCCGGCGCTGCCAATCCCTGGGTGGAGGGCAACCGCTTCTATAAAAACGGGGCCAACGGCATTTCCGTTTTGGGCACCTCCCAGCCCACCATCGTCAATAACCTGTTCCAAGAAACCGGCTTTGGCATCACCATCGACCAACGCTCGGCGCCTGTTGTGCGCAACAACCGCATTCTGCAGAACCGTACCGGCGTGGTTGTCGGGGGCAGCTCCAGGCCCATCCTGCGCAACAATCTCATCGCCCAGAACTTGGAGACCGGCCTCACTGCCATCACCAACGCCCAGCCGGATCTGGGCACGGCCACGGATCCCGGCAACAACATCTTTGAGGGCAACGGCCAATACGACATCCACAACGCCACCCGCGGCCTGCGCATCAATGCCAACGGCAACCAACTGCGGGGCCAGGTCAAAGGGGATCTGGATCTGTCCGGTCAAACCACCGTCGCCGCCCTTCCCGACAGCGCTCCCCGCCCCATTGCCCCTGGCACTTTGGCTCTGCCCAGCGCTCCGGCCCAGCCGGCTACTCCCAGGGATCCCCGGCCAGCCGCTGAGACCCCCTCCACCTTGCCGGTTTTAACGGTGCCGCAATCGACGGATCCCAGCCCAGTTGCCTCTCTATCGGGATCGGGGGGGCGCGTTTTGCCCAACGTTCCTGCCCAGCCGGCGGACACTCAACCCCAAGCGCAGGAGTTTGTTGCTGTCCCCTTCACCCCCGATGGCTCTACCACACCTGCCCAGCCGGTTGGCCCTGCCCCCGCAGCTCCTGTTCCCAGGCCACCGTCGTCTCCCCTCACGGATATCACCACCCTTCTGCCCCCGCCGGCCCGTCGCTCATCGGCAGGGATCCCGACTACTCCCTCTGCTCCCACTACAACTCCAGTTGCCCCCCCTGTGGCTGCTGTGGGTAACGACTCCGTTTCGCCAACGCGAACGGCAACTCAATTTCGCGTGTTGGTGACCCCCAAGAGCAGCGATGACTTGAACCGATTGCGGCAGCTCATCCCCGAGGCGGTGGAAACGGTTTTCAACGGCAGAACAGTGTTGCAGGCGGGCCTGTACGACAGTCGCAGCCAGGCCCAGTCGGTCTTGGATCGGCTGTTGGATGCCGGCTTTGAGGCGGTTGCCGAGATGATTTTCCGCTAGCGACCCCCCACACTGCCGGCTTGCTTCTCCATAGCGGTACGAGGGAGCTTTGATCCCAGTTCTTTGGCGGGGTGGCCAGCCATTGAGCCCAAGTCTCCTTGGTCGCTGGCAAGGGAATTGACTACAAGTGCTTGCCAAGAGCGATGACGGCTCGAACACCCCCTCTCTAGTCCAACGGATCCAGTCGGTAGCGGCTGAGCCAGTGATCCAAATGCACTTCCTGATACATTTACGCTGAACACTGCTGAACATCACTGTTCAACTATGCAGCGATAGCATTCTGTTTGTTTCCAAACAGAATGGCGGTATCCCGCAAAGCTTTGAGTAGAATACCCAAAGCGCAGTTTCCGTGTCGTCTTACTACCAATTTTCTGCTTTGCTTTGGCTACCATGTTGGCAGACTCGAAAGTAAACAGAAAGATCAACTGGTAGTAATCCGTACTGAACATATTATACATTATTTTCAGTATAGTTGAGCTTATTATTGACTAGAGTCATGCTCCTCGTCCAGCAGTTGGGCGTTGATCAACCCCCGTTTGAAAGCAAGACGAATGGCTCGCGCCCGCAAGCTGAAAGTGGTTCCCCACTCGTCGCTCTCAATTTGGTCATTGCTGACTTCTAACTTGTCGTAGAGGTTGCGCAGACGGTTGGTTACCCCTCGGCGGGACAAAAAGCGCCGTGCAGCAATGGCTTGGTCGGTGAGGCCGAGGGCAATGTCGATCAACACTTCGTACTCGGCGTCGCTGAGACCGGTGATTTTGTTTTGTGAACGGGAATCGACCCCGCGCACCTCTCGGTCGATCACGCATTGCTCATCCTGCACCACTGCTTGGATAGCGCTGACCAATTTTTCATCGGTGCAATTTTTCAAAAGGTAGCCATAGACGGTTTGCGGAGGCACGATCTTGTGCAGCTCCCGCACATAGACTTCATCGGCAAAATGCGACCAAAAAATGATGCGCGTGCTGGGGCACTCTGACCAAACCTGCCGCGCTACCTCGATCCCGGTCATCTCAGGCATGCGAATGTCCATCAACACAAAGTTGGGGTGGTGCTGACGGTAAAGTTCCAACGCCTCTCGGCCATTCGAGGCCATGTATACCGGGCCGAACTCAGGCAAATGTTGCGTCAGTAGGCTATGGACATGCTGACGGTAAAGAGCGTCATCTTCAGCAAGGAGGGTACTCACAGGCCTTTACAGCCTGTTAAGGGCTCAAGGGGTACAATAGCAGCACTTAGCAAACCAACTTCGGAAGGAGGATGGATTGATCAGTAGTAAAGAAGTCTTCA
>NZ_JBSSAC010000071.1:0-9820 GCF_054058315.1 Thermostichus sp. MS-CIW-40 | reverse complement strand
TCCTGCTGGCTGTTGGGCAGCAATTCGTACTTGAAGGCTTGAAGTCGTTGCACCGCTCAATCGTATTCTTGGCCTATGCGTGATGACAACGATATAGGCTACGGTTCGCGCTATCCTTCCCTGCCCTGAAGGACGGGGCTTGCCGCGCCTTTTGGTCAATGGGATCCCTCTCCTCAGGGCACGACCAACACCGGGCAGGGGGCAAGATCGATCACGCGGTGGCTGACAGAGTTATTCTGCCCCTCTCCGGAGAGGGTGAGGCCGCGGGATCCCATTACAATTAGGCTAATCTCCAGCTCGTCTGCCACATCACAGATGACAAAAGGCACCTTTCCCTCTCGATACTCACTCTTGACGCTGTTGAGGCCGATTTGATGCAGGCCAGACTCCGTTTGCTTGAGCAGGTTGTGGATGTTTTGCCGAGCTTGTTCCGCCCTCTCCGCGTCCAGCTCCGCGGCATCCAGTACAGAGAGCAAGTACACCTGACTTTTGTAGCGCTGCGCTATGTCTGCCACCAAGGGCAAGGCGTGGCTGGTCTCACGCGAGTTGTCGATGGGAAAGAGCAGCTTGTCGAACATAGTCGCGGATTCCGCGGTCAAGCCCATTCCCTATCCAAGTTGGGGGCTTGCCCTATTCTATCAATATTCTATCAATTTTACCGGGAGCTCAATGGCCTCATTCCACCCCTGCCCGTTTTCCTGTTGTCAGGGGCTCCACCTGGGCTGCTTCGCCCTAGCTGCAAACGGAGCTCCTCTGCTGTTTGGATGAGTAGCCATTCTATCATCCCGCGAAAGTCCAGCCGCCCTAAGCCATGCTGGGCTGAAGTTTACGCAATTCCTGCCAAAAATCCATTATTTTCAGATTGACCAAACTTGGAAAAGAATAATGAAAAAAATGTCGCCCCCCAGGGCAAAACCACATTTGATCCCCTGGCTTTAGGTGGTTTCTCCACTTCTCGAGCGAAGCAGGATCCACAATGGGGTCATCCTTGCTGGCGCAAACCAACATCGGCACCGACACTTTCTGGGCTGGAATCGCTATCACCTGAAATAGGGAGTGAGGTATGGGAGAAGTATCCAAATCTTTAGCCAGAGCATAGGAGAGTGAGCGTGCTCGCCACTGTTCTGAAGTAGGTAGAAGGCTCTGGGCTATACGCACCAAGAGTTGTTCCCGACTCCAGCAAAAGATTTTTCGCTGCACATAGAAATGGGCATGCCAAGTGGTAGCAGGCCAACCTCCCACGGCCAGCAAGGTCAGAGACTGTACCCGCTGTGGGTAACGGCAGGCAAAAAGATAAGCGGCCACCCCGCTCAAGCCGTGGCCGATAAGATGAACGGGTCGATCCCAAGCTTTGAGATATTCGTATAGCAGCGTGATTACAGTCTCCAGGCTACAAGGCTCATCCTGGGTTTGGTGGTACTCCCAGTATGCTATCCGAAAGCATTTCCCCAGGGATCCTAATAAAGGCTGATCAAAGAGCTTGAGACTGGGAGAAATGCCCAGATACAGGGCCTCAAAAGCGAGCGCAGAAGCGGAGCTTAAACTCATATTCGCTATTCCATCTCGACTGTTAAAACCATCAAGGCTGCTAGCCAAACAAAAGATCTACAAAGTCCAGTAGCCAGAAACCAACCGGCAAAGTGCGGTTGAACCATGCAATTGTGAACAGTGCAATTGCCATTGGAAAATGCGGCCCAAAGGATCCGAGCCGATCTGGATAGAGGAGAGGGGACAATACCCCTCTCCTTTCTGCAGATCCCCGAACCAGGGAGCCTCAAACCTCATTCACAGCCCAGGCAAAATCTGGGCCAACACGTCCGCACTGTTCAGGAGCATGTAGGCAAACAGGGCACCGCCAACGCCGCCCACCAGAAACCCTCCCGCCAACTGGCTCCAGCCGGCACGGGTGCGCAAGTTTTCGGGCAAGTCCTCCGATCCTGCCGGTACTCGCACCGGCTGAGGGGATCCCTGCGATTCCGCCATCAGTTGCACTCCCGGCGTCGGATAGGCCACCTCTCCATAGGGGGTGTTCACCACCGCCACCAGCCGCGAGCGCGGAAAAGAGACTCGTCCATAGATCGAAAGACAAACCGTTAGGATCAGCACCAGACCAATGGCCGCCAGCGTACCTGCCGTCAGGGCTTGCTCCGAATTCCGCAGCGGACTCAACTTGTAAAACGGCCCCACCAGGAAGTACCCATGGGCCATGCCGATCTCCAAACCGCGCAGGAAAGGCGACAAGCCCTCCCGGTAGATGGGCAGGTTTTGCAGCAGCAGCAGGGTGAGATCGCCCTGGTTTACCGGCGTGTCCAAGTTGCCCACCTGGGGATCTGTGGCTCGCACCCAGCCCCCGCGCTGGAAGTCAAAGCCGCTGGCCGCCGCCCGCGCCCGGATGGCATGCCAGATGTGCCCCGCCAAAAACAGGATCCCCAAGACAAAGTGGGCTGTAGCCAACCAGGTACGGCTGCTTACAATTCCCCTTTCGTCAGCGGCCAGCCCCAGCGGCCCGTAAAAAGCCGCAGGGTAGGCGATCTCATTGACGCTGACAAAATAGGCCGCCAAGATGCCCATGTAAGCCAGGGCCCCCAGGCTGTAGGAGAGGTAGGCTTCGCCCGAGTAGATCAAGACTTGCTTGGCCCAGGCAAAGGGGCGCGTGGCTATGTGCCACCATCCCCCCAGCACGCAGAGCAGGCCCACGTAGATGTGTCCCCCCACCAGGTCTTCCAGGTTGTCCACGGCGGCCATGCCCTGCTGACCCATCAGCGGCGTCAAGTAGGCGAAGATCCGCAGCGGATTGAGGGTGGGATCCGCAACGATCCGCACGCGGCCCAGGTTGGCATCGTACAGCCCTCCCCAAAAGAGAGCCTTGGCCACCAGCAGCCATGCACCCAGCCCCAGCAGCAGCAGGTGGATGCCGAGGATGGTGGTCATCTTGTCGTCATCTTCCCAGTCGTAGCCGAAAAACTCGGCAAAGGTTTTCCCCTTGCTCAGCACCTCTGGTCCCAAAAGGGCATGGAAGATCCCTCCTGCCCCCAGCACTGCCGAGGCAATTAGGTGCAGAACGCCCACGACAAAAAAGGGATAGGGATCCGTAACCACCCCTTCTGCGTTGACGCCGATGCCCAAGCTGGCCAGATGGGGCAACAAAATCAGCCCCTGGCTGTACATAGGTTGATTTGGATCCCAGTGGGCCACCTCGAACAAGGTCATGCCGCCGGCCCACAGCATGATCAGCCCCGCATGGGCCACGTGGGCCCCCAGCAGCTTTCCGGATAGGTTGAGCAAACGAGCATTCCCTGCCAACCAACTGACCTGAGGGGATCCCTCAGCAGAAGTAGGCGATGAAGATAGAACTGCGCCGGTCATGACAAACTCCCACAGTATCAATGACAAGTTAAGAAGCCGGGTTTGAATTACAGATTGAAGAGCGTTTTTAGTTTAGCCGTCCACTCTTTAATTCGTTTTTCCGTCAGCTCTGGTTGGTTATCTTCGTCCAGAGCAAGGCCGACAAACTCACCGTCAACCACTCCCTTAGACTCGTTGAACTCGTAGCCTTCTGTAGGCCAGGAGCCGACATTTTTGCCGCCACGCTCGGCAATTTTTTTGGCCAGGATCCCCATGGCATCTTGAAAGTTGTCGGGATAGCCCAACTGATCCCCAACTCCAAAGTAGGCTACCGTCTTACCGGAAAAATCGATCTCATCCAAATTTGGGAAAAAACCATCCCAATCAGCCTGAAGCTCCCCAATATTCCAAGTTGGACAGCCGATGATTAAGTAGTCGTACTTCTCAAAGTCCTCAATGCTGGCCTCGGCAATGTCAATTAAATCTACATTGTCTTCGCCCAGCTCTTTTTGAATCATCTCGGCAGCTCTTTCGGTATTTCCGGTTTGAGTGCCGAAAAATAGACCTATTTTTGCCATTGCTCCTACCTCGAAACTGCAAGTGCGAAGCTCAAAATCAGATGGCTAGATAGTCAATGCCTTCAGCGTGCCGTTAGGCCTGCTGTGCAGCGAGCTCTACTCTGCCGGTACGGAAATTGAATCCTCGGGCTTTCAGGGCATGGAAAAGGTGGCCCTGAAGGAAGAAAAAGGCCAGCCAAAAGTGGGCATTGGCCAGCCAAACCCTAGACGTGAGAGCTCCCCCTTGCTCAAAGAAGGGATAGCGATCCAAGCCCACCTGAAGCAGCGGCCCATAGAAAACTTCGGGATAGACCACTGGGTTAACGGCAACGAAATAGGCGGCAATAAATCCCATCAAGGCCAAAGCTCCCAAGCTGTAGGAAAGATAAGCTTCCCCAGACCAGATAAAAATCCGTTCTGCCCAGGCAAAAGGCTTGGTTGCGATATGCCAAACCCCACCTGACACCAGGAGCAAGCCCAGCCAGAGGTGGCCGCCCACCACGTCTTCTAAAGTGTCCACCCCGGCGATCCAGTGGCGCCCTTCTATGCCCAACAGGTGGCCAAAGGGGTTCCAGTTGGGAGACACCAGGCGCACCTCTCCTGCCACCGGGTCGAACAAGCCGCCAAACACCACTGCCTTGAGCACCAAAAGCCAGGCTCCCAATCCCAGCAGCACCAGGTGGATCCCTAGGATGGTGGTCATCTTGTTTTTGTCTTGCCAGTCGTAGCTAAACAGGGGAAAGGCTTTGGGATCCAGCACCGCCGGCCCGCGCAGGGCATGAAAAATGCCGCCAAACCCCAAAAAGGCAGAGCTGATGAGGTGGATCGCTCCCACCGCAAAGTAGATATCCGTATCCAGGACTTCCCCGCCGGATCCCACCCCCAGCCCCAAGCTGGCCAGGTGGGGCAAGAGAATCAGCCCCTGCTCATACATCGGTCGGCTGGGGTCAAACTTGGCCAACTCGATCAGGGTCATCGCCCCTGCCCAGAGAACGATCAGCCCGGCATGGGCCACATGCGCCCCCAGCAGCCGGCCAGAAAGATCGGTCAAACGGGCGTTGCCCGCCCACCACGGGATCTGTTGTTGCGAGCTAGATCCCCCTTCTTGCTTGAGTGTCGTCGCTGTCATCTCCGCTCCTCTTGCGTTTCTAAACAAGCTTTTCTAGGAAAAGGCCAGAGACCTTGCCCCAGGCCCGCCTCTGGCCGCACGGACACATCCTTTCGAGACACGTAACCAACTGTTGAGAGTAAATCTCAACAGCGAGCTGTGACCTACTCTAGGCTTCTTGCAAACAAATATCAATGTCTTTAGAGTTAAGTTTTGTTAAGAGTCGGACTTGTATCCGCCCATAGCCCCACCTGGGGAAGCTGCAGATGGAAGCTGGCCCGCAGAGGGACGAGCCGGGCGATCCGGTGGCAGCCGGTGATAAAAATCTCTCCCTTCTTAAGATTGAGTCGCAATAGCTGGATTACAATCAAGCCAAAGTTGGCCAAGTCGAGGGCAAAGGAGTCGGAGGAGATGTCGAGGTATCTGAAGCTGTGGACGGGGATAGGGCTTTATGTTCTGGTCAGCGGGGCCGCTTGCGGGGAAACCCAAAAGGATCCCTCGGCTGCGGGCGGCGGGGATCCACCGGCCCTGAGCCAGGCTTCGCCTCAGCAGGCAGCTCAAATGAACCCGGAGTGTCGGCCTATCCCGGTGGATGGCGGCGGCGAGGGTGGGGAAGAAGGGGCAGGCTCTCGCCGGCCAGCCGTTGTGCTCTCTCCTGAGCAGCGGTTTCAGGATCGGCAGATTTTGCTCGACTTTGCCGATCAGGTGGTGATCCCTGCCTATGAGCAGTTGGTCGCCGATACCCAGGCCCTGTCTCAGGCCATCCAGGCCTTCGTGCAAGATCCCAATGCCCAGACTTTGCAAGCGGCTCGCCAGGCTTGGTCTGTTGCCCGCATCACTTGGGAGGAGAGCGAGGCTTTTGCCTTTGGGCCGGCGGCTTATTTGGGGCTGGATGCGGATTTGGACGAATGGCCCCTGAACGAGGTGGAGGTGCTGGAAGTTCTCAACAGCGGCGATCCCCTCACTCCAGAGACCGTGGCCGAGTTGGAAAGCGGGCAAAAGGGATTTCATGCCGTGGCCTTCTTGCTCTTTGGCGTGGATAACAACAAGTCTTTGCAAGACTTTACCGAGCGGGATCGGGAGTACTTGGCTGCCCTTGGCCCAGTTTTGGCGGATACGGCGGCAAAGCTGCTCAAAAGCTGGACAGAGGGAGTGCAAGGGCTGCCTGCTTTTCGCGAAGAATGGGTAAAAGCCGGCGAGGGCAGCAAGAGTTATCTCACGCTGCAAGCTGCTGCTGAAGAAATAGCCCAAGGTATTCTCGGCATGTTGGACGAGCTGGGCAAGGTCAAAATTGGCGAAGCCTTCGCCCAGCAAAATCCTTTTCTGCTGGAAAGTCGCTTTGCCCACCATTCGCTGCCGGAGTTCCAGGCCAATGTGCGCAGCGTTCAGTATGCTTACTTGGGCGGATTTAGAGATAGAAAAGGTCGTGGCCTGAGCCAATTTGTCCGGGACATCAATCCCAATTTGGATAGTCAAATTCAGTCGGAGTTACAAGCAGCGGCGGCGGCTCTCCAGGGGATCCCTGCCCCTATCGAAAAAAGCCTTTGCGATGCCAATGCCCGTGGATCTATTACTGCCGCTATGGAAAAAATTGAAGACGCTTTCGACAGCTTTGCTCAGGAAGTTGTGCCGCTCCTGCAGTAGTAAGAAAGTCCCAAAAGAGCTGAGTTGCCGATATTTTGATAGCCGATGCGTCGTCTTCTCCAGATTTTCATGCTGGGATTGGCCTCTCTTTGGGCGGCGAGCTTTCTGGCTTTCCCCGCTGCCCCAGAGGGATCCCAGCCATTGCCCCCTCGAGCGGGTGGCGAAACAACCCTTTGGAACCGCACCTCAACAGCCTACGAGCAGCCGGCTCCCAACTTGGATCCCCGCTGGGCCAGGTTGCATGCCCTGGGGGACATCGCCTTTGAGGCTCGCTTCGTCACCGCTCCGGCGCCTGTTAACCCCGGCCTTGGGCCTCTGTTCAACAACAACTCCTGCGCCGGTTGTCATGTTAAAAACGGCCGAGGTTTTCCTGACAAGGGGCAGCGGGTCGTCAGAGTCAGCCAGGTTGGATCCCTGGATAGAAGCGGGGATCCCCAGCCTTTTGGATGGGAGGCCATTGCTCCTCATAGCAACACTCCCCCTGTGGCCGGCATCGGCACGCAGGTTCAAGAAAAGGCCGTTCGGGGCTATCGGCCAGAGGCCAAGGTGGAGTTGCACTGGGTAGAGCAGACCAGAGAGTACGCCGACGGAACTCCCTACAGGCTGCGTTCTCCTGTTGTAAAGCTGTTAACTCTGGAGGGATCGCCCATCGATCCTGTCCTCATCTCCCTGCGGATCCCCCAGCCGGTGTTTGGAGCGGGCCTACTGGAGGCCGTTCCCGCTTCTAGGATCCTGGCAGCAGCCGATCCTGACGACGCCGATGGGGATGGCATCTCTGGCCGCCCCAACTTGGTTTGGGATCAAGAGCAGCAGCGTCTGGTGCTGGGACGGTTTGGTTGGAAAGCCAATACCCCCAACCTCAGGCAACAAACTGCGGCCGCCTACGCCAACGACATGGGTGTCACGAATCCTCTTTTTCCGGCCGCGGATGGCAGCCAAGATATCGACGAGGCCACTCTCCAAGCGACAACCGTTTACGTGCAAACCCTGGCCGTGCCTGGCCGCGCCCTTTGGCAGGATCCCCAAGTTCAGCGAGGGGAAAAGCTCTTCGTCCAAGCCCAATGCGCCAAGTGTCACCGACCAGAGCTACAAACCGGCATTCATGAGATCCCTGCCCTGGCCAACCAAGTTATCCACCCCTACACCGATTTGCTGTTGCATGACATGGGCGAAGGACTAGCAGATGGCCGCGCTGACTTCGAGGCCACGGGCCGAGAATGGCGCACCCCCCCTTTGTGGGGCATCGGCTTGTCGCAGACAGTTCTGCCCTCCTCCGGCTATTTGCACGATGGCCGCGCCCGCAGCCTCGAGGAGGCCATTCTCTGGCATGGGGGAGAAGCTGAACGCTCCCGCGAGATCTTTAAAAATATGGCTGCTGAAGACAGAGAAGCCCTGCTCTATTTTCTTCGATCCCTCTAGAGCTCTGCCCATTTCCGCAGCAGGTTCGCGTAAACTTTGGAGATCAAATCAAAGTGGCGTGTCTTGCCCGATTCCTGAAACATCTGCTGCCGCACAGTCTGTAAATCAAAGAGGATCTCGCGTTCTTGCGGATCCCTAATTAGGCTTTGAACCCAACTGACGGCAGCATAGCGGATCCCACGGGTTACAGGCTCAACTCGGTGCAAGGTGGAAGCAGGATAGAGGATCAAAGCACCCGCCGGCAGCTTGTAGGCTTGCTCCCCCTCGCTACTCTCGATCTTCAGCTCACCGCCATCATAGTCTTCAGGGGCACTTAGAAATAGCGTAAAGGAAATATCCGTGCGCATCAGCTGATGCCGATCGAGCATCAGCGCATCGTCGGTATGAGTGCCATAGGACATTCCCGCTTCGTAGCAGCTAATTAAAATGGAATGAATGAGCTTGGGCCGGGCAGCCATCTGGAACAACAAATTACGCTCTAGAGCTGCCAAGATAATCTCCTCTATCTTCCGTTGCTGAAGGGATCCCTTTGGCATTTGCCTATTGTTTTTGACAAGCCTGGCATTCCAGCCTGCCGTCAGAGCACCATCCACAAATTCAGCATCGGCTATGAGGGACAGAATCTGTTGCAATTCTGCTAAACTAAGAACATCGCCAATACACAAGATCATTATCAACCTCTAAAAAGCAAAATACATGACACCTTCTACACTAGCAAAACAAGCCTTATGAAAATCATGCCTACTTCGAGCATCCCTCGGAAACCTTAAGCATCTAGCAGAGAAAGTAGAGATCTTTTGCCCTATGCAGCCACCTTCTGGTATTCGACAAAAAGAGCTCTGCGAGCTATTGGGCTTAGACTACAAGGCTGTTGCCACCGAGGCAAAGCGTCTGGGCTTGAGCACACATGCCTATCTGCAACAGAAAACAGGTTGGATCCTGAAGGATGAACTCTATTATCCGCCCGGCACTACCTTTGACAAGTCAGCAGATGGCGAGTCAGTAGGATCGTCCCCTACCCCCTCAGAGGATTTGTCCTCTAGCAGCAAAATCAATTCCAGAAAAAGGAAAGACATCCTCTCACTGCTGTTGTTGCTTGTTGTCCTGTTAGCTGCCATCTTGCTGGCCCGTCGCTTAGATCCAGAGGCAACTCGAGAATTTATAGCAAAACTAGGCCCCTGGGCACCCCTTGCCCTGATTGGATTACGCTCCCTGAGTATTATTATTCCTGCCATACCCAGCACCCTTTACTCCATCTTGGCAGGAGCCCTCTTTGGATTTGGATCGGGAATCCTTTACATTGCAATTGCTGATTTTATCTCTTGTACACTTAACTTCTACCTAGCCAGAAAGTTTGGTAGAGACCTAGTACAGCGAGTAGTTGGGCGACAATGGATGTACAAAGTCGATGCCCTTTCAGCTAACTATCTGGAAAACAATATTTTTCTTACAGCTGGTTTTTTAATGACGGGCCTATTCGACTTTGTCGCCTACGCCGCCGGCCTAACCCAAATAAAATGGCAGAACTTTCTTCTCGCCCTAGCTTTGGGCATTGCCGTCTCTACACCCCCAGTAGTGGCTCTGGGGGCAGGGATCCTAGAGCAGGGAAGGTGGCTGCTGGGCTTTGCTTTGCTGGGAATGTTTGCTTTGGCGATGTTACAGCCTGTTAAGGGCTCAAGGGGTACAATAGCAGCACTTAGCAAACCAACTTCGGAAGGAGGATGGATTGATCAGTAGTAAAGAAGTC
>NZ_JBSSAC010000070.1:0-10131 GCF_054058315.1 Thermostichus sp. MS-CIW-40 | reverse complement strand
GAAGACTTCTTTACTACTGATCAATCCATCCTCCTTCCGAAGTTGGTTTGCTAAGTGCTGCTATTGTACCCCTTGAGCCCTTAACAGGCTGTAACGCAAATGATTACAAATTTCCCCAATAGGGCAAATCCTGGGCGGGATCCCCCCGCTTTTGATCGAGCCAAGCCAAACTCTCGCCCCGAAGGTACCCCGCAGGGCGACTCCGGAGTTCGCGGCTTTACACAAAATTTAATCACAATTTAACGGCTTCACAGAGGTCACATCTATTCCTGCTCGGCGTCGGCAAACAAAGCGCGCCCCAGTCGGATCAAGTTAGAGCCTGCTGCCACCGCCAGGAGGTAATCGTCGGACATGCCCATGGAGAGGGTGTGCACCTGCAGATGTTCATAGCCACTGCGCTGGATGTAATCGGCCAGTTCGGCCAGCTTGCGAAACAGCTCTAGGGCCGCCTCTGAGCTCAAGCCCAAAGGCAAAATGGTCATCAGGCCCACAATTTGCACCTGCAGCAGTTGGTTCAGTTCGGGGAGGCTCTGCAACAGATCGGGGATGGGCCAGCCGAACTTATTGGGATCCGGAGCCAATTTAACCTGCAGGCAAAGCTTGGGGGTGAGGTGCAGCTCCCAAGCCTTTTGGTTGATCAGCTTGGCCAGGCGCAAGCTATCGACGCTGTCGATCCAGGCAAATTGCTTGAGGGCCGGTTTGACTTTGTTGGTCTGCAGATGCCCGATCAAGTGCCAGACGATATCGGTCAGATCTTGCAGTTGCCCTTGTTTGACGGCGGCCTCTTGCACTCGACTCTCCCCAAAGTGGCGGATCCCAGCCCGATAGGCGGCGCGGATGTGGTCGGCACTGTAGCCTTTGCTCACTGCCATGATCTCCACATGGTCTGGGATCTGGGCTCGGATGGCCTGAATGCGGCTGTGGATGAGCTGCTCGTCAAGGGGCATCGTCAGGTCAGCAGGCCGGGGATCTCTATCCCCATTCTCGTTCCAATTGGCAACAATGCTCTGGGATAGATTTTTGCAGAACCCAGAGCCAACGGGCTGTCCGCTACCGCTGCCAGGGATCCGGTCGGGAGATGATCACGCGGGTGCCGGGCGCCAGTTTGCGCGCGTAGTCCAACTGCACCACTTCTGGGTTTTGCTTCAGGGCTTCCCCCTGGAGGCGAATGGCTTGGGCTTCTCCTTCTGCCAGGATCACCAATCGTTGTTTTTCCAGCTCTGCTTTTTCCACGAGGAAGCGTTCCCGCTCTTTCTCTTGCTCGGCAATTTGCTTTTGCTCGATGGCCGTTTGGAATTGGTCGGAGAAGCGGACATTGCGCAGCAGCACGTTTTGCAAGATCAGGTCATTCTCAGCAAAAATGCTGGAGAGCTGCCGCTCCACATTTTCCTGGATCTGCTCGCGTTCTTCCGAGAAAACGGCGATGGCGCGGTGCAAAGCCAGTTCATTGCGCACTACCGTCCGCACCTCTGGGCGAATCACTTTGTCCACGTAGGAAGGGCCAATGGTCTGGTGCAGGTGGGCCACTTGGTCGGGATCCAAGCGAAAGCGCACCGAGACATCGAGGGAGATCTGCTGGCCGTCGGCGCTGAGCACTTTCAACGCATCATCCCCCTGGTTTTCGGAGCGTTGGGAGGCCATGGTGTAGGTTTGGGTGCGCACGTCGTAGAAGATAGGCGTTTCCACCAGCGGCAGCAGGAGGTGCAGCCCTTCTCCCAGCGGCTGCGGCTTCAGCCCCGTCAGGGAGTTGAACACCACGGCCCGTGTGCCGGCAGGCACCACCACCAAGCACTGCAGCAAGGTGGCCAAGAGGATCAGCAGCAATGCCCCACCCACCAAGGGAATCCAGGACAAAGCGGGAAGTTCAAAAGCAGGACGACGGGGGTGGGCCGATTTCACAGGTGTGTTACCCAAAAACCTAAAGAACTCGAACAGGTGCCCCGGGGATGGCCGGCCAAGCTCTTCTTGAGCTTAACCCAAGGCCGCAGCCAAGATCTGATAGGCCAGTTTGGCGACCGTGAAGGCGCTGCGGCGATCGGTTTCCCGTTCTCCCGTGACCGACAGCTCGACCACATCGGCGCCGATGATTTGCCGTTGCTGTCCTAGTGCCCGAATCAGCTCCACCGTCTCCCACCAGCCCAAGCCGCCAGGTTCGGGGGTACCGGTGGCTGGCACCACAGCGGGATCCAGCCCATCCACATCCACCGTCAGGTAAACCTGGGGGCCCAAGGTGGCAATCACCTCTGGGATCCACTCCTGGGCTGGCTTGGTGTGCAAGCTGTGGGCAAAAAAGGTGTGCAGACGGCGCTCGCGAATGGTCTGGCGGTCTTCGGCGCAGATGGAGCGGATCCCCACTTGGGTGAGGCGGCTGCCCACTTGCTCCACCACGCGGGCCATGGCAGAAGCATGGGAATAGCGGGATCCCTCGTAGCTATCTCTCAGGTCGCAGTGGGCATCGATTTGCAGGACGTGCAGCTCCGGATAATGGGGCAGGTGGGCAGCAATCAGCGGCCCGGTGATGGAGTGCTCCCCACCGATGGAAAGCAGGAACCGCCCCGGTCTCACCCACTCGGCAGCGCGACGCTGGATTTCGGCCATAGCCAGCTCCTGGGCGGAAGATCCCAGACCTTCCAACTCCACCGGGGGGGCCGTCCAGTAGCGGGAGATCTCTTCCGAGAAGTCGGGGTGAAGAGCTAGCTGGCGATCCCGTACCTCGTCGTAGATCTCCACATAGGCAGAAGCCTGCAACAGCGCCTGAGGGCCTTTGGCGGTGCCTTTGCCATAGGAGGTGGTGGCCTCGTAGGGGACGGGCAGGAGAATTGCTTGGGCCATCTCCGGATCCGGCTCAGGCAGGCCCAGGAAGGGGAAGGGAGAGCGATACATGATGGCTTGCAAGAAGGGATCCCTATTCTATTGAATCTATTGAAGAATTGTGGTGAGCCAAAAGGACTGGGATGATGGGGTAAAGAGGGACCCTTGTGGGATTGAGGCAAACCCTCTAGACTGAGCAAAGGCTTCCCCAAGCCCAGTTTTAGCAGCCATTTGTTTTCACTCCTCTTAGACTGCCTTTCCACAAGCTGACGAGCCTATGACCACTGCCTCTCACGCTGCTCTTTTCGACGCTCTGGCCCAACGTCGGGCCCTCAAGATCATCAGCGGTCTACAAAACTTCGACCTGCAGTCGGTTCTGAGCATCACCCGCGCCGCCCAACAGGGAGGGGCCACTTGGGTGGATATCGCTGCCAGCCCCGAATTGGTGCAGCGGGTACGCGCCCAGATCGATCTGCCCATCTGTGTGTCGGCGGTGGAGCCGCAGCAGTTGGCCGCAGCCGTACAGGCAGGAGCAGACATGGCCGAGATCGGCAATTACGACAGCTTCTACCCTTCAGGCCGCATCTTCTCCGCAGCGGAAGTCCTAGACCTTACCCGCCGAACCCGCTCTCTTCTGCCCCGCACGCTCTTGTCGGTAACCGTTCCCCACACTCTGCCTCTGAATCAACAGGCAGAATTGGCCGAGAAACTGGAGGATCTGGGAGCCGATCTCATCCAAACCGAGGGCAGCACCAGTGCCGAGCCGGTTCACGGGGGATCCCTGGGCCTGATCGAGAAGGCTGCCCCCACCCTGGCCGCCGCCTATGAAATTAGCCGTGTCGTCTCGGTACCGGTTATCTGCGCTTCCGGCCTCTCGACGGTAACAGTGCGCTTGGCCATTGCTGCCGGCGCTTCAGGTGTAGGGGTGGGCAAAGCTGTCAGCCGGCTCCAGGATGAAGTGGCCATGGTGGCTCAAGTGCGGGCATTGGTGGAGGCCTTGGGAGGATCTCGGATCCCTGCCCTTGTCTAGGTTTGATGGGTGAAAGTTGACCCTCCTGCGCCAGCATGCACTGGTGCGTTTTTTTAGGTTCTCCGAGATAAGCAGGGAAAGGGAATCAGCAGGGCGGCTGAGGGTTGAGATGGGCCGCCTGGAGTTTTGCTGCTCACAAGTGCTTTGCTTTCTTCTGCCTAGAGGTGGCATACCCGGCGCGGTTGCCCTACTTGTCGTCCTTGCCTTCCCAGACCAATTCCGTCCGCAGCCGTCGCCCCAGTCATGTTCTGCAAAGATTCCAAGTCCTGAGCCGCATTGGGCAGACATGGTTGACAATGCGAGGGATCCCTTTTTGAACTGTCCATGAGCTGGCAACGCCCAGATAATCGCACCGCTGCTCAATTGCGCCCGGTTTCTTTTGAGCGCCACTTTACCCGCTATGCCCCTGGCTCGGTGTTGGTCAAGTTCGGCCATACCCATGTCCTTTGCACCGCCAGTGTGGCCGAAGAAGTTCCCCCTTTTCTGCAGAACACCGGCCAAGGCTGGCTGACGGCTGAGTACCGCATGTTGCCCGGAGCCACGCAACAACGACAGCCGCGGGAAATGTTGAAACTATCGGGCCGTACTGCCGAGATTCAACGGCTCATCGGGCGCAGTCTGCGCGCCGCCTTGGATTTTCGCAAGCTGGGATCCCGTACCATCACCGTCGATGCCGATGTGCTGCAGGCCGATGGCGGAACGCGCACCGCCGCGATCACAGGGGGCTATGTGGCTCTGCACGACGCCATCACTTGGCTGTACAAACAGGGGGCGCTGGATCCGGCCCAGGGATCCCCGCTGCGGCAGCAGGTGGCGGCCCTTTCAGTAGGAATTGTGCAGGGAGAGGTACTTGTGGATCTGTGCTATGAGGAAGACAGCCAAGCCGAGGTGGACATGAACATTGTTATGAACGAGCAGGGATCCTTCATCGAGATCCAGGGCACTGCCGAAGCCGCCTGCTTCAGTCGCCCGCAACTGCTACAAATGTTGGAGATGGCCCAAGCCGGGATCCAAGAATTGCTACAAGCCCAACGGCAGGCTCTCAATTTAGAAAGATAGAGCCATAGCCGGACCCTAGCCTTGCAATGGTAATCCTTCAAGGCACTGCATATGGGATTGCATGGGTGTATATCCTGGTTGGCAAAGCGGTATTCCCTTGCTGTAAAGGAATGGCCGGGAAAGCTAAGATCAGCCAGTTGTTAAAATAAGTGAGCTCTCTGAAGCTCTCCTTTCGACGGTTTGAGCGTGTGGCTGAGGTGAATCGCTGCTCATTTGGCCTGAAGAAGTTGGCCCGGAGAACGCTGCATGTCCCGTTTTGTGTTCGGCTCGGAGGAACTTGCGCCACTGCTCAGGCAGCAAGGTTGGCGGTTTACCACTGGATATCTGCACATTCACCTCAAGGGACTGGATCCCTCTGAGGGTGCGGAACCCTGGGTGTTGACCTACTACCACGGCAGGCTGCTTTTTTCTGCCGATCAACCCCTCAACACGCAAATCCTGCTGAAACGACTCTCCCGCTTTATTCCTCGCCTCAACTTGGAATGGCCACAGCGGGCCATCTCGGTGGTGCAAGAGCGCTTGATGAAAGACCATTCCTTACCTGAGCTGCTGGAGGCTATCACGCAATTGGGCCTGCTCAAGCCGGGGGAGCTGGAAGATGCCCTGTGGCTCAACCTGCTTACCGATTTCGACCGCTACCTATTCGAACGGGCAGGCACCTGTTACTTTGAGGTGCAGGAGCAGGTCGCCCAAGAGGCCCCCATTGGCGGGTTTGAGTTGGAGCCGCTGCTGCAAGAAGCCGCCCGGCGCCACGATCGCTGGGCAGATTTGAAGGTGGCGATCCCAACCCTGTTGGCGGTGCCGGTGGTCAATTGGGAACGGGTCAACCGCTACCGCATCACCGATGAGCAACGACAGAAGCTCCACACCCTCACCAAAGATGGCCAGTCGCTGGAAGCAATCGCCAAGAAGCTGTGCCGGGATCGGCTGGAGGTGGCCAATCTCTTTGCCTCCTGGGCGAAAAAAGGTTTGGTCAGCCTACAAACACCCCAAGAGCTGCTGCAGACCAAGCGCCACAACCCGATAACCATCTTGGCGGTGGACGACAGCGTGGTGATGCAGGAAATCCTACGGCAGTATTTGCCCAACTATCAGGTGATTACAACGGGCAACCCCGCCGAGGTGCTTCCTTTGTTGTTTCAGCATCGGCCCCACCTGTTGTTGATGGATATCGCCATGCCGGGGATCGATGGTCTAGAGCTTTGCCGCATTGTGCGCAGCTTAGAAGAGTTTAAGTCCCTTCCCATCCTGATGGTTACCGCTCGCGATGGTCTGCTGGCCCGCATCCGCGGCAAATGGTCGGGGGCAACCGCCTACTTGACCAAGCCCTTCAACGAAAGTCAGCTTAATGCAGAGGTGAAGCGGCTTCTGGCCCAACAGCCGCCTGCCCACAGACAAAATCCTCTGTCGGTTCAGGGAGGCAGAACAGGTCATCCTGCCCTGTTTCAGGGATCCCCCCGTTCCCTCGAGGATCAAGCCAAGGCGTAGTGTCCTTCTGAGTTGATCCCCGTCGCCATTGGCTTTCCTGTCAAAATCAACAAAGGTTTTATGTTAGATAAGAAGTCAACTCAAGAGACCATAACTTGTCTGGGCTGACTGCTAATGTCAATGGATTGATAGCTCATTAGGACATGCCCAAAAGAGAAAAATAGGTTGCCGGGGATTTCAGAAACAAGAGACGAAGTAAGCATCCCATACACTGAAAACTTATCCGATCAACCTTCCTCATTGTCATCACGACCGGCTACTTCAATCTCTCTCAGGAACTGGCTTTTCCCCGCTGGCATTAGAGGTCGTTTAAGCCTTAGAGAAGCCTCACAAGGCTTCTGGCAAAAGAGTCCATACTAAGGGTACCGACAAACAAGCCCTGAAGACATGAAAAAAGATCGAACAGGGTTCAGCAGGCACTTCTGAAGGCAAACCAGAAATATTAAACGCTGTCGTGGACCCCGGCAAGATCAATGAGAGGGAGAAATCAAGCAGAAATTGCTCAGGATCCATGGACAGGGATCCCAAGAATACGTAAAATCGAGTAAAGAATGTAAAGAAAACGCCACACTTCTCCAATTGGTCCCGATCCCCAAGGAGCATTATGCTGCGACTGGAACACATTAGCAAAATCTATCCCACCGGTGAGGTGCTCAAGGATGTGAACTGGGAAGTTAAGCCTGGGGATCGCGTCGGCCTAGTGGGAGTAAACGGGGCCGGAAAGACCACCCAGCTCAAGATTATCTGCGGGCAAGAAGAACCGACCAGCGGCGAGGTGATCCGCCCCGCCAACCTGCGCATCGCCTATCTCACCCAAGAATTTGGAGTGGATCCCGCCCGAACGGTGCGAGAAGAGTTCTGGACAGTCTTTCAAGAGGAAAACCGCATTCACCAAGAAATTGCCCAAATCACCCAACAGATGGAGCAGGCGGACGCGGACACGTTGGAAACCCTTTTGCGCCGTCTAGATCGTCTACAGCGCCAATTTGAGAGTTTACATGGCTATGAACTGGAGGCGCGTATTGAGAAAATCCTGCCGGAAATGGGGTTTGAGCCGGAGGACGGGGATCGGTTGGTGAGCGCCTTCAGCGGCGGCTGGCAGATGCGCATCAGCCTGGGGAAAATCCTGCTGCAAAAACCCGATTTGATGTTGCTAGACGAGCCGACCAACCACCTAGACTTGGAGACCATTGAGTGGCTGGAAAACTACCTCAAGAGCTTGACGATCCCCATGGTGATTGTTTCTCATGATCGAGAGTTTTTGGATCGGCTTTGCACCCAAATTGTGGAGACGGAGCGAGGAGTTTCTACGACATACTTGGGTAACTATTCTCAATACCTACTCCAAAAAGCTGAACGGCGAGAGGCACAACAAGCTGCCTACGAACGTCAGCAAAAGGAAATTGAAAGGCAACAAACCTTCATCGATCGCTTCCGGGCCAGTGCCACCCGCAGCACTCAGGCCAAAAGCCGCGAAAAACAACTGGAAAAGATCGAGCGGGTCGAAGCGCCCATTGGCGACGTGCGTACCCTCAAGTTTCGCTTTCCCCCTGCTCCCCGCAGTGGTCGCGAGGTGGTGAAGATCGAGAATTTGACGCACATTTATGGAGATAAGATTTTGTTTTTGGGTGCGGAGCTGTTGATCGAGCGTGGGGATCGCGTCGCCTTTCTGGGGCCCAATGGGGCAGGAAAATCCACCCTGCTGCGTCTTATCACCGGCCTAGAGCAACCTACCGAGGGATCTGTGAAATTGGGAGCACACAATGTGATCCCTGCCTACTTCGAGCAAAATCAAGCAGAGGCTTTGGATCTGAGCAAAACCGTCTTGGACACCATCCATGACGAAGTGCCCGACTGGAAAAACGAAGAAGTGCGCACGCTGTTGGGTCGCTTTTTGTTCAGCGGCGACGCCGTTTTTAAGAAAGTAGCGGCTTTGAGCGGGGGAGAAAAAGCCCGCTTGGCGTTGGCGAAAATGCTACTTCAGCCGGCCAACCTACTGATTTTGGATGAGCCCACCAACCACTTAGATATCCCGGCCAAAGAGATGCTGGAAGAAGCTTTACAGCATTACGATGGCACGGTGATCCTTGTTTCTCACGACCGCTACTTTATCTCAAAAGTGGCCAACAAGATTGTAGAGATTCGCAACGGAGAGTTGGTCGCCTACCAGGGCAACTATCACTACTATCTAGAAAAGATCGCTGAAGAGAAAGAGAAAGCCCGACAAGAGCGAATCGCTGCCGAAAAACGAGCCAAAGAGCGAGAAAAACAGAAAGCCAAAAAGGCAGCCGGCAAAACCTAAGGAGCCAAAGCAATGTTTACGGGTCTGGTTCGAAGTTTGGGCACAGCCCAGTTGATCAATTCTTCACAGCTACGGGTTACCTGTCCCCGGTTGCAACCTCAGTTGGCCTATGGAGATAGCGTGGCGGTGGACGGCCTTTGCCTGACGGTGGTGGAGATTCTGCCCGATGGATTTTTGGCCGATGTTTCGCCGGAAACCCTGCGGCGCTCGACTTGGGGCCAGGGATCCCTCGGCCCGCGCACAGTCAACCTGGAACCGGCGCTGCGGGTAGGAGACAAGTTAGGGGGGCATTTTGTCAGCGGCCATATCGATGGGGTGGGGCAACTGTGGGATCAAGCCGCCACTGGCAACGCCTGGGAGCTGAGCTTCAAGGTTCCTGAAGAGATCGGGCGTTACATCGTACCCAAGGGCAGCGTGGCGGTGAATGGGGTGAGCTTGACCATTGCTGAGGTGCGCCAAGGGGGCTGCTGGTTCAAGGTGGCTGTGATCCCCCAAACCTACCGCGAGACCAACCTTTCTCAGCTCCAAGTTGGGGATCCCGTCAACATAGAGGCGGATATTTTGGGCAAGTATGTGGAAAAATTGCTGGGCTTGCTGCCCCCCGAGAGCAGCGTTTCTCTGGAGTTTCTGGCCGAGCATGGCTATATCTAGGTACCTTTCCCATGATCCACCCCGAGGAAGTTGAGCGCCTGCGCGGCGTAAATGTTTATCTCATTGGGATGATGGGCAGCGGCAAATCCACCGTGGGATCGGAGCTGGCAGCCCAGTTGCGCTTTCAATTTTTCGACACCGATGGTCTGGTGGAGCAGGTGGGGGGTTCTTCCATCGCTCAGATCTTCGCGGAGCATGGGGAAGCATACTTCCGGGATCTGGAGACGCAGGTGTTGGCCCAGTTGAGCAGCTACACCCGGCTGGTGATCGCCACAGGCGGCGGCATTGTG
This sequence comes from Thermostichus sp. MS-CIW-40, assembly GCF_054058315.1. NCBI lineage: Bacteria > Bacillati > Cyanobacteriota > Cyanophyceae > Thermostichales > Thermostichaceae > Thermostichus > Thermostichus sp. MS-CIW-40. The sequence goes on along the minus strand of NZ_JBSSAC010000070.1, from coordinate 500 downwards.
TTGCGCCCCAAAAATTGGAGCTACTTGCACCATGGCCTCACCGTTTGGCTGGATGCGACCCCCGAGCTGATTTGGCAGCGGCTCAAGCGGGATCCCGGCCAACGCCCCCTGCTGCAAACCCCCGACCCCCAAGCTGCCCTGTACAAGCTGATGCAAGAGCGAGAGCCGTTCTACGCCCAAGCTGATGTGCGGGTGCCCATCCGGTCAGAAACCAGCCCGCCCCAGTTGGTTGAACAGATCTGGCAAGCCATTCGCGCCCGCTTGCGAGACGGGATCCCTTCCTAGCCACCTCGCGCCCAACACAAAAAGGGATCCCATGAGGGATCCCTGAACTCTTTAGTTTTTGATTTTTGATTACTCAAGATTCGCCGGGAGCGGATCCCTGACGAGACCAGAACGGCTTCCTTTAGAGCGCATTGCCGCGGGGGAGGACTTCTTCAGGGAACTCAAAGCGCTCATGGGGCTGGTCCTGCGGCGCCATCCACGCCCGAATCCCCTCG
>NZ_JBSSAC010000069.1:0-10412 GCF_054058315.1 Thermostichus sp. MS-CIW-40 | reverse complement strand
ACATGGCCGGCACTGCGTTTTTAAAGGGCGTCGGCTACGGTCGGCGCTATCCTTCCCCGCCCTGAAGGACGGGGCTTGCCGCGCCTTTTGGTCAATACAGCTGCGTCTTGACTCCGCTATGGTGGCGCTATGGTGAATAGAGGGGTGGGAGGATGGGTTGAGAGCGGCGATGGCAACAACAGACGTGACGGTGGTGGTGAAGATCGGCACCTCCAGCCTGACAGATACTCAGACCGGCTTGTTGCGTCTTTCGGTGTTGGGGCCGCTGGTGGAGGTGCTGACCCACCTGCGCAGGCAGGGGTATGCGGTGATCTTGGTCTCCTCTGGGGCGGTGGGGGTGGGCTGTGCTCGCCTTGGCTGGCGGCAACGACCGACGGCTATTGCCGAGAAGCAGGCGGTGGCTGCGGTGGGACAGGGGCGGTTGATCCGCCTTTACGATGACCTCTTCTCGGCTCTGAACCAGCCAATTGCCCAAGTGCTGCTCACCCGCGGCGATCTGGTGGAGCGCAGCCGCTACGTGAACGCCAATCGCACTTTTGCCCAACTGCTGCAGATGGGGGTTATTCCCATCGTCAATGAAAACGACACGGTGGCAGTGGAGGAGCTGAAATTCGGCGATAACGACTCGCTTTCGGCGTTAGTGGCCAGCATGGTGCAGGCCAAGTGGCTTATCCTGCTCACCGATGTGGACAAGCTCTATTCGGCTGACCCCAACCGAGATCCCTCTGCCCAGCCCATTGAGCGGGTGTTGCCCGGGATCCCGCTACAGGTGAAGGCCGAAGCCCAGGGGAAAAGCGGCTGGGGCACCGGCGGCATGGCCACCAAACTGACCGCTGCTCAAATTGCTACAGCTGCAGGGGTAACGGTGGTGATCACCAATGGCAAACGGCCTGAGCAGATCCCGGCAATTCTGGCCGGCGAGGCCATCGGCACCCGCTTTGATCCGGCTCCTCAGCCCGCCAGCGCTCGCAAGCGATGGATTGCCTACGGCCTCATCCCCGAGGGATCTTTGACTTTGGATGAGGGGGCGGTACGAGCGGTGTGCGAGCAAGGGCGCTCGCTGTTGCCGGCAGGGATCACAGCCATTTCTGGGGAGTTTGAGGCGGGGGCTGCCGTGCGCCTGTGCGATTCCAGCGGCCAGGAGGTGGCGCGGGGCCTGGTGAACTACAGCGCCGAGGAGCTGCGGCAGATTAAGGGCAAAAAAACCGCCGAGATTCCCCGCATCCTGGGCTACGAAGGGGTTGATACTGCCGTCCACCGGGATAACTTGGCCTTGCTCAATTGAGGCCATGGGTGAGGCCATGGGGGCGAGTCCAGGCGCGGTGCTCTGCACCACTAGCACGAATGGCTACAACGGCGGGATCCCAACGCCTATTCTTCCAACTGCCAGGGATCCTGAGCCAGCACCTCATCGAAAACCCGCGGGGGGCGCACGGCCATCAGCACCTGGCCCAGCAGGGGAGAGGAGGGCGAGTCTTCTATCCACTCCACCGCCAGGGATCCGGCCCGATCCACCAGGAAAAATCCCGCCATCTGAGCTCCCTCCCAAACCCGAGCGGCGCGATCGACCACCAGCAAAACCGGATCCTGTTCTTCACCGGCAGGCACCGGCAAACCCAACAGGGATCCCAAAAGCCGGTTTTCCACCTGAAGGATCACCGGATCCCCGGCCTTTTGAATCACTGGCCAAGCAGGCAAGGCCATCCAAGTCTGCTCCGCCGGGCTGTTGACCCAGCCAAAGGGCCCTTGGGGCTGGCTGGAGGGGATCCCTTCCCAGGCGGCAGTTTCAAGAGGCAGGGATCCGGCCACCGGCAGCAGTCGCGGCAGATCTTCTTCCAAGCGAAACACGGACAGCTTGGGCAAAACGCTGCGTTGGGGGCGGGAGCTGGTGGCAATCGTGGACAAGAGCTGCTCCACCTGTCGGCGGGCTGTATCACTGTGGACATACTGAAACGCTCGACCGATAGCCCGAGTTCGCTCCTGCAGATCGCGGGTTTGCTGGGCCGTTCTCCAGGCTTGATAGGCTACCGCATCGCCGGGGTGATCCGTAAACCCTTCCGGAAGCTGTTGGAGCTGGGCATAATTTTTCACGGCGCGGGCGATCTCATGAGCATCAGCGGCATTCAAATGGCGACTGAAGATAAATTCCGCCACCCGAACCCGATCCTGTGGAGAGAGAATGCGCAACTCGTAGAGGATATCGCTACCTTTGTGGGCAAAATGCTCCAGAACTGCTGGGCTGACTCCTGCTTTGGCTATCCCTTCGTAAACTTGGGCCGCAACAAGGATCTGGTTTTGGTGAATGGGCTCAAACCCCGTCGCCTCGAAGATGGCCTGGGGAGTCATTTTCTGTCGTTGCAAAGCTTGACAGGCCTTGGCCCAATCCAGCCACCGGCCCTCTTTGCGGCGCAGCCGCTCTACCAACAAGCTGGGATCCTCCTCCACGGCAGAAGGTTCCGGCAGATACTGACTCATGCTTGTTCTCCAACAGGCTGGACAGATCACCACTCCCCTGGTCCACAGCCCAGCAGAGCTGGCCGGGCATCTGGCCAAACTTGATCTTCAAACTTGATCTTAGGGCTGATAGCGGTTCTGGCCGAGTCCGGTCGCGACAGCGGGACGGAGTCCTTGGCGAAACTCTAGATCGCTGGGTCGCACAGCATCACCTGGGAAGGCTGTCCGCTCACCGGCAAGCAGTTCAGATCCAATTGCCAAAGCTGGAACTGGGGGGGCTTTTCTGCTTTGGGCACTTGCAGCCAAACCTTGCCTCTTTGGCCCACCTGCAACACCTGTGAGCCGTTAGGCACAGCTACTTGGGCCAAGGGATCCCCTTTTTCACTGTACAGCCAGAGGGAAGTGGATTGCTCGCCCTCTCGACACAGCAGCAGCACGCCCCAAGGGGCCTTGGCCATCTGGACAGGTTGCCCTTTCAAGAACCAGCGGCGCACCCGCAGCGGATTCACCTGCACCGAGTGGAGATAGGGGCAGCAACCTTGCTGGCCTTCCCTTCCCTCATCTGTTGCCGCAAAGAGCAACCGTTCTCCCAAGCTGATCACCCCCCTTTGGGGATCCAAGGGCAGGCGATAGCGAACGGGCTGGGATCCCGTCTGCAGAGACCAACCGGTCGCGACAGTGGGATGGTGTCCCTTGGGATAGGGCAAGAGGCTCATCTCCACCCACTGCTGCCCCACACCTGTCAACAAAACCAGATGCTCCGAGAGGGCCAGCAAGCGGGACAGGGATCCCTGCCAAGGCCAACGGAAATAACAGCGGGAATCGGGGAAAGGCTGTGTTCCTGTCGACGTGGCCGGCTGCCATTGTACGGCCCCCAACTCTTGGGCGGTGGCCCAGACCAGCTCCTGTCGCTCTGCCAGCCAGGTGGCCTGCCAATCCTCCTCAAAGCTGAGCAAGGTGCGGATGCGGCTGGGGCTGAGGTGCAAAAGGCTGCTTCGGGAGAAGGCCAGGGCTTCCGGGAAGGTGTTCAAGGGCAGCACCGCCCGAATTGGCTCGTCCAGGGAAAAACGGGCCAAAGCAGGGGATCCCAGGGCAAGGTTCTGGAGCTCCAGCCATTCCAGCCTCTGGGGGGTCACCCGCAACAGCAGCGGGGATCTGGAGCCGCTGGGATCCTCGCAGATGCAGAACTTTTGCTCGGCCAGGAACTCCATCCCGCCAGTGTCAACAGAGCCCAGATCCGGCAGATCCCAAACCTGTACCCCAGGGGGCGGCCATCTGGGCAGGCGAGGGCCAACCCAACAACTGGCCGGCTCTTGCCACTCTTGGGCAACCACCGCCAAAGCCGACCGCATTTGGGCAGCAGTGCGGAACCGCCGCAAGGGCAACTTGCGTAGGGCTATCTCCAGCACCTCCCGCAGCGGGGCAGGGATCCCTTCGGGACAGACAAACGGCTGGTTGAGGTGGGCGTGCATCAACTGGCCGGGGGATCCGGAAAAAGGCCGCCGGCCTGTCAACAGCTCCAGCAGGATGATCCCCACCGCGTAGAGATCCGAGGCAGGGCTAAACTGACCGTAGAAGCGCTCGGGAGCCATGTAGGCAGGGGATCCGGTGGCGCTGATCTCATCGGGAAGAGGCTGGGAGTGGCGGGCAATGCCAAAGTCTGTCAGCTTCAGTTGCCAGCCCTGGGGCGTGGGCTTGAGCAGGATGTTCTCGGGCTTGACATCGCAGTGGATCACCCCCTGCCGGTGGGCATGATCTAACCCGGCCAAAATCTGATCCACAAAGCCCAAAACCTGCTTGACCGGCAGCCACAGCCCCTGTTCCACCTGGTCGATCAGCTCCCGCAGCGTGCCTCCCTCGCAGTACTCCAACACCAGGTAGCGACCTTCGCGGGCATGTTCGAGGGCGTAGCAGCGGGTAATGTTGGGGTGGTTGAGGGTGAGCAGATGGCGCAGCTCCCGCAGCAGATTTTGGGTGGGAAAGCGCTCCGCCGGCAGCTCCTTCAGGGCCACCAGGTCTCCTCCTTGACGGGGACGGGCACAGAATACACGCCCGTACTGCCCTTGGCCGGCCAAACCCAACATTTGGTAGCTGTCGTGAATCGACTTGAGGGTACGGCTGCGTCGGGACACGGCCCTAGCCCACGAGGAATCAATACCGGCACTTTACATCTTTTTTTGCTCTTTTCGTTCCCGTCTTGGCTCAGGTTCCAGAACAACGAGCCCAGCAGCAGGTCTGCCGAACTCCCACCGGAAAGCCTAAGAGCCGGTCAACTGCTTGAGCAGCTCCGCTGCGTGGGTTTCCACCTTGACCTTGGTGATAACGGCCTCGATCTTCCCCTCCGGATCAATAACAAAAGTGGTGCGGTGAATGCCGTTGTACTCTTTGCCCATGAACTTTTTCGGCCCATAGACCCCGTAAGCCCTGGCCACCTTGGCCCCCTCATCCACCAACAGGGGGAAGGGCAGTTGCAGCTTCTGGGCAAATTTTTGGTGGGAACGGGCATCGTCGGCGCTCACCCCCAAGATGGCGATGCCGTGGGCTTGATAGTCAGCGTAGGCATCCCGAAAGCCGCAGGCTTCTTGGGTGCAGCCGGGGGTGTTGTCCCGCGGGTAAAAATAGAGCACCACCCGCTGTCCCCGCAACTGGCTCAAGCTGATGGGATTGCCCTCGGCATCGGGCAGGGTGAACTCCGGAGCCGGATCCCCAACGGCAAGGGGCATGGGTGGGATCCCTCCTCAGACCGATTTTTTGGGAGAGAGAATCATCGTGATGTTTCGCCCTTCCTTTTGGGGGGGCTGCTGCATTTCCGCCACTTCTTGTAAGTCTTTGAACAAGCGGTGCAGCAATTCTTCCCCCAACTCGGCGTGCTGGGCCTCACGACCGCGGAACATCACCGTGGCTTTCACCTTGTCTCCATCCCCCAAGAACTGTTGGGCGCTGCGCAGGCGCACGTTGTAGTCGTGCTCGCCGATGTTGTAGCGAAACTTCACTTCCTTGATCTCGGCAGTGTGTTGCTTCTTGCGGGCCTCCCGTTCTTTTTTCTCCTTCTCAAACTTGAACTTGCCGTAGTCCATGATGCGGCAGACGGGCGGGTCGGCCTTTTCGCTCACCAAGACCAAATCCAGATCTTTTTCTTCTGCCAGGCGCAGGGCCTCGCGCGGGCTCATGATCCCCAACTGGGTGCCGTCGGTATCGATGAGGCGGATTTTGGGGAAGCGGATGCGCTCGTTGATGGCCGGCAGCTCTGCACGCTGCTTGCGGGGGAAGCGGTCAGGTGGACGCTCTACGGTCAAGTTTTCCTCTCTCAACGAAATAACAACACAAGACAAATGCTAAGTAGGACTAGCCCCCTTCGGAGCAGTGCCGAACCCTGAGTTTGGACTCTCCAATCAAAGTCGGCCACTGGCCCGCAGGCCAAGGCAGGCTGCACCTATACTAACCGGCATTTTCCGTCTCTTTCTAGAGCCGTCAAGCGTTGTCAAGGCCCGCTCACTTGGGGATCCTGCCAGATTGGGGCAACAACCGCGGTAGGATACCAAAGTGGCGATCCTGATGGGATCAAAGGTTGTTTGTCGGTCAGCAGGGAGGGCAGAAGCGGTGCAGCTCGGTTTAACGGAACGGGAACTGACAGAGTTGGCCCAAAAGTCGGTTCAGCTCATCCTCAGCCCGCGGGAAGGAGATAGCGAGGCGCTGATCCAGTACAAGTCTTCGGCGGAATTTCGAGCGGGGGTGCATCTGGCCTGTGCGGCCATGGTGTTGGTCTTGGCCGAGAACAACGAGCGCCTCGGCCAGCAGTTGCAGGCTACTTTACAAAACTTATCTGCAGCCGTCGAGACACCCTCAGAGAAGGCTGCCGGAAGCTAGCCCAAGGATCCGCGAACGGGGGAGGAAAAGCCTTGGCTGAGGTGCGCAGCGAACGAGACTCAATGGGGGAGCGGCAACTACCCCAGTCGGTTTACTACGGCATCCAGACCGCCCGTGCCCTGGAGAACTTCCCCATCAGCGGCCTCAAGCCCCTGCCGGAGTATGTGGAGGCCTGCGTGCTGATTAAAAAGGCGGCGGCGGAGGTCAACGGCGAGCTGGGGTGCATTCCGGCAGAGGTGGCCAAGGCGATTGTCCAAGCGGCGGATGAGATCCTACAGGGATCCCTGCGGGATCAATTTGTGGTGGATATCTACCAAGCAGGGGCAGGCACCTCTCACCACATGAATGTCAACGAAGTGTTGGCCAACCGCGCCTTGGAGATCCTGGGGGAGCCCAAGGGCCGCTACGAGCGGGTCAGCCCCAACGACCATGTCAACTACGGCCAGTCCACCAACGATGTCATCCCCACCGCCATTCGTCTGGCTGCCCTGCTGCGGGTGCGACGGGATTTTCTGGGCACGCTGGACAATTTGGTAGCGGCGCTGGAGCAGAAGGCCCAAGAGTTTCGCGGCATCCTCAAGGCCGGTCGCACCCATTTGCAGGATGCGGTGCCAGTGCGGCTGGGGGATAGCTTCGGCGCCTACGCGGCCATCTTTGCCCAACACCGTCGCTGGATTGAGGAGGCCAGCCAGGCCCTGTGCAGCTTGGGGCTGGGGGGAAGCGCTGTCGGCACCGGCCTCAACACCCATCCCCAGTACCGGCAAAAGGTGGTGCAACGGCTGGCAGAGTATACCCAGTTGCCCCTCACCCCTGCTCCCCACCCCATGGCGGCGATGCAGAGCATGGCCCCCTTTGTGCATCTGTCGGGATCCCTGCGCAACCTGGCCCAAGATGGCATCAAGCTGGCCAACGACCTGCGGCTGATGGATTCTGGCCCCAAGACCGGCCTCAAGGAGATCCAACTGCCGCCGGTGCAGCCCGGCTCTTCCATCATGCCTGGCAAGTACAACCCGGTGATAGCCGAGATGTTGAACATGGTCTGTTTCCAGGTGATCGGGCTGGATACCGCCATCACCCTCGCAGCCCAAGCGGGGCAATTTGAGCTCAACGTGATGATGCCCCTGATTGCCTATGACCTCCTGCACAGCCTGCAGATTCTGAACAGCAGCCTGCGGGTCTTTGCCGAGCGCTGTATTCAAGGCATCACCCCCAAACCGGAGCGCTGCCGTAGCTACGCAGAAGGGACGCTGGCTTTGGTGACCGCCCTCAACCCCTACATCGGCTATTTGCAAGCTGCAGAAGTGGCCAAGGCTTCTTTGGAAACCGGCCAGTCCATTCGGCAGATTGTCTTAGAGCGCAACTTGATGACCCCGGAACAGGTGGCCAAGGTGCTGGATCTGGAGGCGATGAGCCAAATGCAGTCCTAACCCATTCGCTACAGTGGAGGCATACTGCTCCTGCCTGGCCATGACCATCGCCCCCTATCGCTGGCCCACCCAGCACGACTTGCCCGATACAGACGACACCCCCTTGGACAACGAGGATCAAGGCCGCCAATACCCCCTCCTCCGGGAACCGCTGCTGCTGCACTGGTCAGATCGGCAAGACTTTTTTGTGGCTTGCAATATGGGCCTTTACTACGCCCTACCCCGGCAGGTCATTGTTCCAGATTTGTTTCTGGTGCTGGGGGTTCCCCGTTGGCGGGATGGCACTGCCCGCAAAAGTTATGTGGTTTGGGATGAAGGGAATATCTTGCCTATTCTCATCTTGGAGATCATCTGCAACGACCAGGGGGAAGAAAAACCCGGACAAGCCAAATTCCAGCTCTACGAAAGGCGGCTGCGGATCCCCTACTACGTCACCTTCGAGCTAGAGACCGATGAGCTGAATGTTTATCAACTCCAGGGCGGACACTATGAGCTGCTCCCCGGCTCAGGCGCTGGAGAACATCCCCCAATTCTGTTGCCCGATTTGGACTTGAGTATCGGTCGGTGGTGGGGATCCTACGAGGGGCGAGAACGCTTTTGGGTGCGCTGGTATGATAGGGCAGGGCAATTGTTGCCTACGGGAGCTGAACTAGAACGGCAGCGGGCTGAATTGGAACGGCAACGGGCTGAATTGGAACGGCAGCGGGCTGAATTGGAACGCTCCCGAGCCGAACGACTGGCCCAGCGGCTACGGGAACTGGGAGAAGACCCTGAATTTTGATCAGCTTTTCCAGGGATCCCCAAAAAAGAAATCTCCACCTACCCCCTACACTGGAATCCTGGCATTCCAGGGGGACATGATGACCAGACAGCGACTCAGTTTGTGGACGAAGCTGGCCTATGGGGTGGGGGATCTGGGCACAGGCATGACGGCCAACATCCTCATCTTTTTCCTGCTGCCCTTTCTCACCAATACCGTTGGCATGTCGGCAGGCCTAGCCGGCAGCATCTACGCCATCACTCGCTTTTGGGATGCCATCAACGATCCCATCATCGGCATTCTCAGCGACCGCACCCGCACCCGTTGGGGCCGTCGCCGCCCCTGGCTGCTGTTTGCAGCCCTCCCCTTTGGCCTCACGTTCCTGGCCCAGTGGTGGATCCCTTTTCCCGGTCGGATTGGCCCCCTGTTTGCCTACTACCTGGCGGTGTCGCTCTTGTTCAATACCTTCTACTCTGCGGCCAATATTCCCTACGCCTCCCTGACAGCGGAGCTGACCCAGGATTACGACGAGCGCACCCAGCTCAATCAATTCCGCTTTGCCTTCTCTGTAGGGGGCAGCATGGTTGCGGTGGTTACCTTTCCGCTCTTGGTCAACCTGCTGCCGGATCGGGCTGCCGGCCATCTGCTGGCGGGAGCCTATTTTGGAGTGATCTCGGCTGTGCCCTTGCTGATCTGTTTTTGGGGGGTGCGAGAACGGTATCCATCCCAACGGGATCCCATGCCCCTGGTTCAACAACTGCGGGTGGCCTTCAGCAACCGCCCCTACCTGTTTGTCAGCGGCATCTACCTGTGTTCTTGGCTGGCGTTTCAGTTCACGGCCACGATCATCCCCTACTTCATCGTCTTCTGGATGGGCCTGCCGGAGGTGTGGATTTCCCTGGTGGTACTGGCGGTACAGGGGATCGCAGTGCTGACGCTGTTTGGCTGGACCCAACTGAGCACCCATCTGGGCAAGCGCACCATGTACCTTATCGGGGCGGGGTTTTGGCTGATCTCGCAGGCAGGCCTGTTTTTTCTCCAGCCCGGCCAGCAGGGGATCATGATTGGGCTGGCTCTGTTGGCCGGCATTGGGGTTTCTGCTACAGCCTATCTCGGCCCTTGGTCGATGTTGCCGGATGTGATCGATCTGGATGAACTACAAACCGGGGAGCGGCGGGAGGGGATCTTCTACGCTTTTATGGTCTTCTTACAAAAGGTGGGCTTGGCACTGGGGCTGTTTTTCGTGGGGCAAGCTCTGGATTGGGCCGGCTTCGTGCCTTCGGTGGCCGGAGAGGCCCTGCCCATCCAGCCGGAATCGGCTTTGTTGGCCATTCGCGTTGCCATTGGCCCCTTACCGGGAGTGGCTTTGATCGGCGGGATCTTGCTGGTGTGGTTCTACCCAATCACCCGGCAGCGTCATCAGCAGATCCTGATGGAATTGGAAGAAAGACGGCAACAATACCACCCCAGCACCGAAAGATCTCCTTAGACCGCAAAATAGGCTACGGTTTCTAGCGGCAGAGCAACTGGCGCAATTGCGGGGGTTTTGATCTTCGGCCCAGGCTACTCCTCTCTCAGGGGCCTGCAGGATTACCTCATCAATGGCCTGAAAAAATGGCCTGAAAATCGATCACTCCTTCATCTCGCGCTGGGGGCCGAATGAAGAAAATGCCGAGACCATTGCCTGATCATCACCTTGGCCCGCAGCCTGGGAATGGATGTCACTGCCGAGGGGATCGAAACCCTACAGCAACTGCACTTAATGAGGTTGTTGAACTGCGAGTACGGCCAGGGCTATTTCTTCGCCAAACCTGATACATTTACGCTGAACACTGCTGAACATCACTGTTCAACTATGCAGCGATAGCATTCTGTTTGTTTCCATTCGCGTTAGCGGGACGGAG
>NZ_JBSSAC010000068.1:0-11023 GCF_054058315.1 Thermostichus sp. MS-CIW-40 | reverse complement strand
GTTCTCGTTTTGACAAATTGGCCAGGAACTTCTTGAGTTTTCTCTATCTCGTCAGTGCTCTCTTTTGGCTCAAATGAAAGATCAACACAACCTAGGCCAGCTTTCTCAGGGCCGAAAAGGTGTTCCTGACACACAAACACATCCTGTTTACCAATGAGGTGAGTTAAAAATTATTAAACACTCAGGAGTAATGTATCCCTCGTCAAGGGATCCCTTAAGTACAGCCCCTCTCCTATCGGCCTCCTTCAGTTCAGGTAGCTGGATAAGGGCAAGCATTACCAAGTATTATGGGTTGTCAGCCAAGGGATCCCGGCAGGAAACACAAGCAGGGTAGACAGATAGGTATGGGGTGTTACGGCGGCCAAACCACTCGTAGCGGTGATCTCGGATCTGTTCGTAGCCTCGATCCCCCAGAAGCTTCAAGCCGGGGAAGTTGCGGTAAAAAGCCAGCCACAGCTCCCCGCCCGGCAGAAGAGCAGCAATCTGTTCAACGGCGGCGGATCCCTGCCAACGGCGCTCCGGCTGCTCCAGGTCGATGAGGATCATCCCCAGCTCCACCTGCTCCGGCGGGATCCCCCATTGGGCCAAGGCAGAGGCATCTTGCATGGGGGCATAGCAAAACCGTTGCCCGCGATCCAGTTGCTCCAAGAGCTGAACGCCGGTGGCACAGAGGTTACAGAGGCCGTCGTAGATGACCAAGTAGGGCATGGCGGGATCCCTCAAGCAACCGTTGCAGGCCGACCCAAAATCTGGGCTTGGTACTGGGCTTCTGTAAGCAGTTGCTGAGGCTGCCGTTGCAAGAACAGCCGACCCATGAGGTGATCGTATTCGTGCTGGAAAATCCGTGCCGGGAAGTCCTGCCAAATCACTCTCTGCTGGACGCCTTCCGGAGTGTAATACTCCACCTCCACTTCGCGGGCGCGGGCCACCAGACCACGGCAATTGGGCACACTCAAGCAGCCTTCCCAACCCAGCACCTGTTCAGAACTGCAAGCCAGCAGACGGGGGTTAACCATCACCAAAGGCTGCATTTGCGGCGCTTCCGGGTAGCGGGGATTGGGACGAGAGGCCACGATCAGCACTTGGAGCAGGGATCCCACCTGAGGAGCAGCCAAGCCCACCCCCTGCGCCTCTTTCAGGGTAGCCAGCATGCCTTCTATGAGATCTTGCAAGGCCGGCGTTTTGAACTCCGTCACCGGCTCGGCCACTTGCGTCAGGATGGGATCCCCCAATTGGCGTAGGCGAAAAGTCATGGCTTGCCCCAAGCAATTCTTCTTCTCAGTCTAGCGGGGATCCCTGAGCAGCCTAGCGGCTCTTGCCAGTAGCCACCAGTTCCAGGGCCAGCTTGGAGCGCTTCAGCCCTTCCGGGATGGGGATGGGGTAGTGGCCGGTAAAGCAAGCGGAGCAGAACGAGTTGGGATCCCGGCCCGTGGCAGCCAGCATGCCTTCCCAGCTCAGGTAGGCCAAAGAATCCACTCCAATCTTCTCGGCGATTTCCTCTACGGAATGCTGGGCGGCAATCAATTGATCCTGGCTATCGGTATCGATGCCGTAGAAGCAGGGATGGGTGACTGGGGGGCTGGAAATGCGCATGTGGACCTGGGTAGCCCCCGCCTGGCGCAGGGCCTTGACGATTTTCTGGCTGGTGGTGCCCCGCACAATTGAGTCGTCCACAATAACAATCCGCTTCCCCCCCAGCACATCTTCCAGGGGGTTGAGCTTCAGGCGAATGCCCCGCTCCCGCATGGATTGGGTGGGCTGAATAAAGGTGCGGCCCACGTAGCGATTTTTGATCAGCCCTTCGGTGTAAGGGATCCCCAATTGGCGAGCATAGCCAATGGCTGCCGGCGTGCCGGAATCGGGAACGGAGATCACCCAGTCGGCCTCTGCCGGGGCCTCCTTGGCCAGTTGTTCTCCCAGCCGCACCCGGTAGGAGTAGAGGCTTTCCCCGTGCATCCAACTGTCTGGGCGGGCGAAGTAGATCATCTCGAAGATGCACAGCTTGGGGGTGGCCTCCGCCCAACGCACCGATTGCAGCCCCTGACGGCTGATCCACACCAACTCTCCCGGCTCCACCTGCCGCAGAGGGTCGGCCCCAATGATATCCAAAGCACAGGTTTCTGAAGCCAACACGTAATGCAGCGGCTCGGCCTCGGGGTGGCTGAGGGTGCCGTCGCTGCAGATGATCTCCAGCATCTCTGACTGCAGCAGCTCATCCAGAGCGGGGTTGCTGCTCAAAAGCCCCAACACCAGCGGACGCACCCCATAGGGATCCCGTGCCCCGATCAGGCCCTCTGGCGTGCCGATCACCAGACTAAAAGCCCCCTGACAGCGGCGCAAAGCTTGGCAAGTGGCCGCGATCCAATCTTGACCTTGGTTCACCGCCTGGGCAATGGCGTGGGCAATACACTCGGAGTCGGTGCTGCTGGTTAGGTGCCGGTCGGCGGCCTCCAGTTCCTTCCGCAGCTCTTCCGCATTGACCAAATTGCCGTTGTGGGCCAGAGCCAGCGGCCCCAGGCGAGTCTCCACGATCACCGGCTGAGCATTGGCCACGCGGCTGGATCCAGTGGTGGAGTAGCGGGTGTGACCAACCGCCAGATCCCCGGTCAGTTGGGCCAAGTTCACTTCATCGAAGACCTGGGAGACCAAGCCCATCGCCTTGTGAACCCGGCAAAAGGATCCCTCAAAAGTGGCGATCCCTGCCGATTCTTGGCCGCGATGCTGCAAGGCAAATAGGCCAAAGTAGGCCAGCTTGGCCACCTCCTCTCCTGGAGCCAGGATGCCAAAGACCCCGCAAGCCTCTTGCAGCTCTTCCCGGGCATACCCCGCCCCGCTGATGTTTTCTGAGGGGTACAGGGCATCAACGCCAACGGCAGTCTGCCCCTCTGCTTCTCCACAGCCAGAAGATGGTTCTGCTCCCGCCCTTGCTGCCATGGATCCTCGTCTTGCTGTCACGCTTACCAGTCTAACTCGGCCCAGGTCATTCCCCTCTATCTGGCTTCACCCCCAAAGGGAGAGTCCACAGGTGGGGTTTGCAAAAAACTAATGCTCTATCTATAGTGTTAGCAGCGTGTGAGACGCTCCTGCTTTTGCGGCTGAGGAAGCAGGTTGGCCGGGTTTTTGAGTTGAATGCCACCGAAGCTCGGCTCTCCTAGAACCGGCAGGATCCCAAAGCTTTGTGTTGTGAGGAGTCAAACCCCATGAGACAGCAGCCCCATAGGTTCCGTCAGAGCTGGACGTTAGCAGCCCCTGTGATCAAAACCAGTGTGGCCGCTCTTCTGTCGTTGTCGCTGGTGGCCTGCCAGGAAGATGCCCGCGAACAGCCTGCGGTTACCATCACGCCGATCTCGGTGGTGGCCCCAACGCCCACTCCTTTCGTCATCCCCAGTCCTGTCCCTACGCCGCTGCTCACCCCAACCCCCACTTCCACTCCCCTCTTTAATCCTTTCCCCACTCCCAGCCCCTCTCCCACCGCTTCCTTTGCGGCAGAGCCGCCTTCGATTGCCGTGGTGTCGCTGACGGACGCGCGACAGACAGTACCCTTCAACGTGCTGGTGGCCGTGACGACTCCTGCGGGTTTGGGGGCCGGCATCAGTTTCCGGGTGGAAATCCGGCAAAGCCCCCTCACCCTCACCTTTGATTTCACTGCCGCTGCCGTCGGCTGTCAGCCCAACAGCAAAACCTGCATCGGCACCATCCCCATCACCATTCCCACTTCTGCTCCCACCGGGGATTATGAAGTGACGGCAATGGTGGCGGATACCCAGGGCCGAATCGCTTCGGCCAAAGCTCCCTTGCGGGTGTTGCCCGCGCCCAGTCCCTCCCCTTCGCCAACGCCGACCGGCACCCCTAATCCTTTTCCTTCGGTGTCGCCTTCGCCTAGCCCCAGTCCCTCTCCCCGTCCCAGTCCTTCGCCGACGCCCAGCCCGAGAAGCTCCTAACTCCCTCGATCCGTTTCTCCTGTCGATGCTCAGGGCTAAGGTAGCTCTTGAAGAACTTGCTTCAAAGTGGTGACTAAGCGTTCAATGTGGGTTTCCTGGATAATCAAAGGTGGGGAGAGAGCGATGATATCGCCTGTGGTGCGAATCAATACCCCCCGCTCGTAGCAGCGCAAAAACGCTTCAAAAGCCCGCGCTGTCGGTCGGCCAGGGATCCCTTCCAATTCAATTGCCCCCACCAAGCCGAGGTTGCGTACATCGATGACATGAGGCAAGCCGCGCAGGGAATGGAGAGCCTCTTCCCAGAGGGGGGCAAGGCTGGCAGCCCGCTCGAACAGGCCTTCTTCTCGATACAGGTTCAGGGTAGCCAAGCCGGCGGCACTGGCAACCGGGTGGCCGGAGTAGGTGTAGCCGTGGAAAAACTCGATGGGGCTCCAGGACAGCGTCCTGCTGTTGTCCCCTGGACGGTGCAGGTCATCAGCGGAACCAGCAGCCTCCATGAAGGCGCTGTAGATCTCTTGCTTGACAATCACCGCGCCCATTGGGATGGTGCCATTGGTGAGGCCCTTGGCACAGCAAATCAGATCCGGCACCACTCCGAAATAGTTGGCCGCAAAAGGGGATCCCAGACGCCCAAAGCCGGTGATCACCTCATCGAAGATGAGCAGAATGCCGTATTTGTCGCAAATGGCCCGCAGCTTTTCCAAATAGCCCACCGGCGGCAGCAACACCCCCGTTGAACCGGCAACCGGCTCTACGATCACCGCTGCAATCGTGCTGGCATCGTGGAGAGCGACGATCCGCTCCAAGTCTTCTGCCAAGTGGGATCCCCAGCGAGGCAGGCCGCGGCTAAAGGCGTTTTGCTCCAGGTTGTGGGTGTGGGGTAGGTGGTCTACGCCGGGAATGAGGCTGCCAAAAAACTTGCGGTTGTTGGAGATGCCCCCGACCGAGATGCCCCCAAAGCCAACGCCGTGGTAGCCCCGTTCCCGGCCAATCAGCCGCTGCCGGGATCCCTGTCCGCGTAAGCGATGGTAGGCGATGGCCATTTTCAGGGCCGTATCCACCGCCTCAGAGCCAGAGTTGGTGAAAAAAACGTGATCCAGTCCGGCAGGAGTGAGCTGGATGAGCTGCTCTGCCAGTTGAAAGGCTTTGGGATGGCCCATTTGAAAAGCTGGGGCGTAGTCCAGTTGGGCCACCTGCTGTTGGATTGCTTCCACAATCGGGGGACGACAGTGGCCAGCATTCACACACCACAGCCCGGCAGTCCCATCTAGGATTTGGCGGCCATCGTGGCTGGTGTAGTACATGTCTCGGGCGGCCACCAACAGGCGCGGGTTGGCTTTAAATTGCCGATTGGCCGTAAAGGGCATCCAAAAAGGCTCCAGATTCAGCTCCGCTTGCAGGGCGACGGCTGCTTTCTCCAGGGTTTCTTGCATGGCTGGCCCTCCGGCAGTAGACGAGATTTCAAGCTGGCGAAGATAGAATCCCTAGATATTGGATAATTTTGAAAGGGGCTCCATCCTGCTAACGGGAACGATAGAGCAATCCTAATCGGCCTGGGAGGCCTCTGGAAAGTTAGTATCTCCGCTCCTGAGGGGGAAACCGGGTGATCACCACGGGGCGATAGCTGATCTGAGGGGATCCCTCGCGAAAGGCAGCCAAGGTGTGTTGTAAAAACCGTTGATCATCCCGTTGGGGGTAATCTTCCCGCGCGTGGGAGCCACGGCTTTCCCGCCGTTCCAGGGCGCTGGCGAGGATCAAAGCCCCCACCGTCATGAGGTTGTCCAGCTCCAGCGCTTCGATCAGCTCGGTGTTCCACACCTTGCCCCGATCGTCCAAGCGCAAATCCCGCTCGTAACGCTGGCGGATCTGTTGCCATGTTTGGATCCCTTCTTGGAGAACCGATTCGGTGCGGTAGACGCCGCAATGCTCGGTCATGCAATCTTGAAATTGCCGCCGCACCTGATCAATGCGGCTCTTCCCTGATCGTTCCAGGAGCCCGGCAATCCGGCTGGCGGCCTGTTTGAGCAGGGATCCCTCGTCCACTTTCGGCAAGACTCGACCTCTGACGGCTTCTACCAGGGCTGCCCCTGTGCGCCGCCCGAAAACAACGCACTCCAGGAGAGAGTTGCTGCCCAGCCGATTAGCCCCATGCACCGAAACACAGGCCGTCTCACCGGCAGCGAACAGCCCTTCCACACGGGTTTGGGCATCCCGCAGTACCTGCCCCTCCACCGTCACCGGGATCCCGCCCATGCAGTAGTGCACCGTCGGTCGCACTGGAATGGGATCGACAACCGCATCGATGCCCAAGTGGCGATGGGCCTCCTCCCAACAGAAGGGCAGCCGAGTGTGGATCTTTTCTGCCCCCAGATGCCGCAGGTCTAAGTAGACAAAATCTTTGCCGTCAATACCGCGCCCGGCCCGCACCTCCGTAACAATCGCCCGCGAGGTGATGTCCCGTGGGGCCAATTCCATCTGGCTGGGGGCATAGGCGGCCATGAAGCGCTCCCCCTTCCCATTGATCAGATAGGCCCCCTCTCCGCGCACTGCCTCTGAGATCAACACCCCCACCGGATACAGGCCCGTGGGATGAAACTGCACAAACTCCATATCCTGCAGAGGCAGGCCGGCCCGCGCCACCATTGCCATGCCATCGCCGGTGGAAGCAAAGTCGTTGGAAGTGGAGTTGTAGATGCGCCCATAGCCGCCTGTAGCCAACATAACCGCCTTGGCCCGCACCACCTCCAGCCGCCCGCTGGCCTGCTCCAACATCACCACGCCCTGGACTTGGTTTTCTGCCAGGATCAGATCCAGCACATACCATTCGCTGTAGAGTTTGACCCCAAAGCGCTTGAGGTTGCTCACCAACTCGTGTAAAATGGCGTGCCCGGTTTTGTCGGCGGCATAGCAGGTGCGCGGGTGGCTGTGTCCCCCAAAGGCCCGCTGGGCAATGCGGCCATCCGGCAGGCGGGAGAACAAGACCCCCAGGTGTTCCAGGTCAATGATCACCTCAGGGGCTTCCCGGGCCAGAATCTCCACCGCATCTTGATCCGCTAGGTAATCGGATCCCTTGACGGTATCGAAGGCATGAGCCTCCCAGGAATCTTGCGGATCAACATTTTGTAAGGCGGCGGCAATGCCCCCTTGGGCTGCTACCGAGTGGCTGCGAATGGGATGGGTTTTGGACACCAAGGCCAGGTCGAGGTTGGGATCCCGTCGCATAGCTTCCAAAGCCGCCCGGCAACCGGCCAGCCCTCCCCCAATGATGACGATGTCGTGCTCCAGCATGGATGCAGGCAAGCTCTCGCAAAGGATGTCCGCCACAGCTAGGATGGCGTTTTCCCATTATGGCCGGCCCCAGCAGCCTCTCCAGCAGCACCTGAGTATAGCTCGTTATCAGCAGCGGTGCGGTGCCGTATGCTTACCACTTTCTGCTGTAAACTACCCGACTCCGACCGCTAAAGCGGTACGGAGCGGGCTTTCAGTAGCCCTGAGCCTGCTCTGCTCCACCAGAGAACAAAACAGGCCCGAACCTCTAGGCTGGTTTACGACAGCCCCCAAAAGCGCAATCACCTTCGCACCGTTAAAATCCGCATCCCCTTCCCAACCGCAGTGCCCGCATTTGAACTGCTTACCCTTGCGATAGGATTGAGCGGAGTCGGGATGAATATGCAGGCACTTGTGGCAGATCTGCGAGGTATAGGCCGCAGGGACAGCTACCACTTTGACACCCGCCCTCACAGCCTTGTATTCGATAAACCGCCGCAGCTGGTAGAACGCCCAGCTATTGCTACGCCGCCGCTCCTCACGACTGCGGGGGTGTTGATTGGTGCGTTCTCGAATGCCGCTTAAGTCCTCAATGGCAATGCAGGCAGAAAGAGATTGAGCTGCTTTAACGATGCGCTTAGCGATACTGTGGTTCACCCAAGCTTGAAAACGTCTCTCTTTGCCAGACAGCCGTTGCAGCAGTTGACGGCATCGCCGCCTGCAACTGCGGGTGCCCTTACTGGCCTTGCGCTGAAGAGACGCTCTTAACCGACAGTAGTGATCTCGGACTTTGTTCAGCTGCTGTCCATTCCAGTTGTCTCCTTCGGAGGTATGGGCAATGTCTCGCCGTCCCAGGTCAACACCAATCACCTTGTCGGTGTTCTGTTGCTTGGGGGGCTCTGCCTCGACACAAATCTGGATGGAGTAGGAGCCGTCCTTCCGCTGGACTAGGGTGGCCGATTTGGGGTTAGAGCCAGCCAGCATTCCCCTCTGGTAGTTGCCAATGGCTAGCTCAAAGCGTTCTCTTCCATCAACCGTGGCAAGCGACACTGTCCAGTCTTTCTCGCGAAACGAGAAGATACGTGCATCGTAGGTAACGAACCTACGCTTGAACTCTTTAACTGGACGGTTGCGCTGTCTCGCCACTTTGCGAGCGCCGGCCACCCGTCTGCAGACCTGCTGGGCCAGATTACTGGACAAGCCAAACCGAGCGCGAATCTGGTAATAGCAAAGGGATTGGAGTTTGACTGCGTTGACTACTTTTTCTGGTGTGTTTTGGTTGACCCAGTTCAACGCCTGCACAAAGGCATCCATTGTCGCGTCCAATTTGGCGGCTTGCGACTGGGACACCTTGAGCTTGCAGGAGACGGTCAGGGCTTGGGTCATGGTTCTATCATAACTTCCGCATTCCTCCCGACACTGACCCTACGGGTACAGTGCGGGGCTCCTGCGATTTCTAGCTGACGCTGCGAAACTTCGGGTCTTTGCTCTCTCGAAAGGCCAACCCTGCCTCTTGAATGGCGTTCCGCTTGAGGTGGCAGGGATCCTCTTTCACCCACTGCGGCAGGTCAGTGCAGGATGATGTCCCCCAGCTTTCTAGCTGTTTTTGGAGCCCCCTGCTATCGCGAACGGCACAGCTGGTCTTTGTGGGCAACCACAAACGTATGCAAGCAGACACCAAAGTAATGGCCGGATTAGAGTCAGGCTCCTCTAGCGGGCCAGGTACCGTTCCAAGCGTCCCTGGAAAAATGACAAGATTAACGTCAGCAGCCAGTACCACAGCGCTGCCACCACCAAAGCCTCGAAGAAGTGCTGGCGCGGCAAACCTGCCTGTCGAGCCCGGCCCATCAACTCCTGCAAAGCAATGGCACTGGCTAGGGCAGTGTCTTTCTGCATGGCGATGAATTGGTTGCCAATGTCGGGTAGGACAATTCGGAAAGCTTGCGGCAAAATGATGCACCACAGGGTTTGCCAGGGCTTAAGCCCCAGGGCATAGGCAGCTTCCCGCTGCCCGACGGGAATGGCTTGGATCCCGGCCCGGAAGATCTCGCTCATGTAGGCGCCATAGTTCAGGCTCAAGGCCAGCACTGCCGAAGTGAACGAGCCGAACACCAGACCCAGTTGCGGCAAAGCCTGGTAGATGAACAAAAACTGCAGAAATAGAGGTGTGCCTCGCATCAACGAGACATAGAGAGCGGAGAGGCTGCTCAGAGGGGCAATCTGGGAGAGGCCCGCCAGTGCCGACAAAAAGGCCAAGGTGGTGGCACAGAGGATGGAGACCAAGGACAGTTGAAAAGTAGTGCCCACCCCTTGCGAGATGAACCACCACCACTCGCGCACAAAGTTGCCGTTGAGACGCAAGGTACGGATGGGGATCCCGGCCAACTCCAACTGTACCCCGCTGAAGGTGAACACCAACAACAGCAGCCACAAAACCAACCACAACCCCTGGGCCACCGGGAACGGGATCCCTTTTCGAATCCGGGGCGGTGGGTAAATGGGCTGCTCCAGTGGGATAGAGTCTTTGCTCACTCAGCTTTTTTCGTCAGATCAATGCCGTAATACCGCTTCGAGAGGGCTGTTAGCGTGCCGTCCGCATGCATGGATTCTAAGATTTCGTTAATTTTGGCTTGCAAGCTCTCGGAAGGGGCAGGGCTGGAGCGATCCAAGGCCACAGCCAAGGCTTCGTAGTAGACCGGATCCCCCAGAGTTTTCAGGGGCAGCCCTTCCCGAATGGCGTTTTCAGCCGTCGGCAAAGCTGTCAAGACTGCATCCAGGCGGGTGCCATCCCCCAGTGCCAAATCCTGCAGAGCCAGGCTATCGGTGTCGTAGATGCGAATGTCCACCCGCGGGGCCGGAACTTGGATGGTCTCTCCTTCCAGAGTGAGGTTGCCCTCCAGGTAAGCTTGGTAGGTGGTGGCGGTGCCCACCCCGACTCGCTTTCCTTCCAAGGCGGCGATATCGGTCAGGGTCGAGGCTTGGTGGACCACGAAGCTGGCGGGGGTGTAGTAGTAGGGAATGGTAAACAGCAGAGCTTTCTGGCGCTCGGCAGTTACGGTCATGGAGCCGACATTGACATCCCAGCGGCCATTCCAAGATCCGGCGGTGATGACATCAAAGTTGATATCCAGAAACTCAGCCTCTACCCCCAAGCGCTTGGCGATCTCGCGCGCCACATCCACATCAAATCCTTCCCAACTGCCGTCGGGATTGAGGTAGCTCTGAGGCCGGTAATTGGAGTCGGTGGAAACCCGGAGTACCCCGCGCTCTTGAATTTGAGCCAACAGGTCTCTGCTTTGGGCCAGCAGGGATCCCTGGTGTGTGCCTAGAGCCCAGCATCCGGCTAGGGTCAAGCAAAGAGCTTGTAGGGATCGGCGTCGAGAAACAGACATCGGCAAAACCTCAGATGAAGGTGAAGGGCAAACCCATTGGAATCCATCCAAGCTATCCAAGGCTGTCACAATTCCCGTTGCAAGGTAGTATCACCTGACACTGCCGCTTTGGGTGGCTATTCCCGACTGGGGCGAGCGGGTCGCAATTCTCCAAACATGCTCTAAAAAAGGCAAATCAACTGTCTCAGGATTGAGCTTATGAATCCCAATTGAGATTGAAATATCTCCTCCAGAAAGGCATCCCCTGAGACTTGCGATCAAGACTCGTGCTGTGTTGCCCGGGGGGCAATCCGTATCCCTCTGTGGGCAACGGAGAATCGACGTTCTGGGTACAGCCTTTTAATTTAAAATAGGGTACAGGTATTCAAGAGGAAGGAGAGAAAGGAATGCCGACTCATTCTTTGGATTTGCGGCAAAGAGTTG
>NZ_JBSSAC010000067.1:0-11134 GCF_054058315.1 Thermostichus sp. MS-CIW-40 | reverse complement strand
GTGGAGGTAGCGCCTGCGGTGCGTGGCTGATGGCCTGACCTGACGCTTCAACAGCATTGGTGGATCCCCCGGCTTGGTCTGGGGGATTTTTTTGTGGTTTCCCTAGCAACAAGAATGAAGTTTCGCCTACCCTCCAAGTGAAGAGGAACGGTTCGAGCCGCAGGGATCAGTGGGTGGCGCTCAGTTCCTTGGTTGGGCAGCATTGCAGAGCAGCAGGGCATCTGGATCCCAAAGGATCTGCCCATCAAGAGCCATTCTCCCCAACACCGGCATTCCTACTTGGGCTTCCAGGCGCGGGATCAAAGTTGCATCCAGCTTTTCCAAGGCTTGGGGATCCCCAGTTTCGGTCAGGGATCCAATCAGCACCCACCCCAAACCGCAGGCCTTGGCTTGGCGTAACAGGGCGGCAAAAGCGGCAGCTTGGCTCAGAGCGGCCTCCCGCTGCAGCGTCAGCAGCAAGCTCAACCCCCACGCATGGGCCAGATCTGCCCAAGTTTGGCCTGGCCCCAGGGGATCGGCAACGCTGCCCGGCAAAACCAGTAGGGGATCTTTTTCTCCTGCCCACTCGGAGATTTGTTGCCAGAGGGCCTTTAGCTGAGCTTCCGAAGGGTTGGGATCCACTCTGAGCCGGCCCCAAGGGCGTTGAACCAACTGCTGCCAAGCGTCGGCCACTGCCGTAGCTCCTGGGATCCCCGGCCAGGTGTTGGCCACCATCACCTTCATGGCTCTGCCTCCCATAGGGCGAGAAACTCCGGCTGGATCTCGAAGCCAAACACCAAAGCCATATCCCGCAGCATGGAGACGGATCCCAGGTTCTGCTGCTTAAACCACCGCATCAACACAAAGATCTTCTGATAGACAAAGATCTCCAACGCTTCTGGGTTGTAAACAATACCCTCCCGAGGGTTGAATTGGTGGGGCACCATCATAGCCGCGTAACGGGCGAGTTCTCCTTGGCGCCAATTGAGAAAGTAGGGCATCCAGGGGTAGACTGTATCCCAACGAATAAACCACAGGCGCACCTCCGGGATCTCGGACAGCTCCCGTGGATCCTCAGGGCTGCGCGGCCAATCGATGGCGCATTGCACCTGCTGGGCAGCACGCACGGGATCGGCCATCAAGGTTTTCACCAGCTCATGGCCGGGGGTGAGATCCAGAGTTTGAATGGCCTTGGCAGGAAGGTAGAGGGTAATCGGCACGGCAACACAGCTATCTGGCTTGCAAATGCAGCTTATCTCAGCTCTGCTCTGTCTTGCTCGCCACTGGGATCCCTAGACGGGTGAGATCCAGGGCAAAACCTGCCGTTACCAAAAACACTTGGTCGGCCAGGGGAGCCAGCCTTTGGGTCAGTTCCCCCATCCGATCCCGAAACCGCCGCCCCATAGGATAGGCGGGCACCACCCCCCAGCCCACCTCTTCAGACACCAGGAGGATCTCCCCCCTACAGCTTTGCAAGGCTGCCAGGAAGGATTGCACCAAGGGATCCCATTCTGAAGAGGGACAGTCTAGGCCCTGCGCCACCCATCCCCCCAGCGAATCCACCAGCGCACAACAGGGCTGGGGCAACTTTTGCAGTTCTGCCCCCAAGTCCCTCCCGGTTTCCCAAGTCTGCCAACTGGAAGGCCGCCGTTGCCGGTGCTGTTGAACGCGCTCTGCCCATTCTGGATCCGTCTTGGGATCGGGTTTCGGCCCGGTAGCCAGGTAGATAACCGGCAAGCCCGAAGCCGCAGCCAAACCCTCTGCCAGCCGGCTTTTGCCAGAGCGCACAGGGCCACAGATCAGCACAATCGACATTACGCTGGAAATCCACTGACGTTTGAGTCTAACCTCGACAACAGCCTGCTGAAGTCCTCAGCCGAGTGGTACCCGGTCAATCCTGAGGCTGAATCTCTATGCCCATCCGAATCGAGCACGCTGCCCAGCTGGAAGAGAAAACCTATTTTGCTCACGCCGGTTTAGAGCCTTTTCCTCTGCTCACGATTGGCTCCCTAAGCTACGGATATGAGTTTTTCCTTCATTGGATGGGAGAGTCATCCCGCGTCAAGATTGGACGTTGCACTTCGATTGCAGGAGGGGTGCATTTTTTCGTAGGGTACGAGCACCATACTGACTGGGTTACTACTTACCCTTTCACCCATTTACCTGATTCCTGGCGAGAGCTTCGTGCTTTGAAAGGGCACCCTGTAACTCGCGGAGATATTGTTGTTGGCCATGATGTTTGGATTGGCTATGGCGCTAAGATTCGCTCGGGGGTAACCATTGGAAATGGAGCAGTTGTTGGAATGGGTGCTGTGGTAACTCGAGATGTCCCCCCTTATGCCATTGTTGCGGGCGTGCCAGCGAGGGTGGTTCGCTACCGTTTTGCACCTGAAGTGATCGAGTGGCTTATCCAACTTGCTTGGTGGGATTGGCCCCTTGAAGCCATACGCCAGGCAGCACCTCTTCTCTGTCGGCCACTAGATCAGGAAGCAATGTCAGGGCTTTCTCAGATCAAGCAAAGCCTTCTTGCTGTTTGAAACTACTTGAGAAATTCCCCGCAGGCTAAGATGAGAGTTGGTTACGCTTGAAAAAACAATCTCGAATAACCTGACTGTACTTCAGGCTCAAAAGCTCGACCATGACAGATCCCAAGCCAATATCTCCGCCTGAACAAAAGGCTGCTTCGGCCTCTTTTCGATCTGCTCAACCGCTCTGGCTCAGCCTAGCGCTGGGGATCACCACTGCTCCCGTTTTGTTGGGCTTGGTCTTGGCAGATCGGGCCGGGAAATGGCTGGGATCCCTGAGCTGGGAAGATCCGGGTTGGTGGCTGGGGGAGCGGCTGCCCAACTTAGACAGCGCCCCGCTACAGGCCCATGAGCAACAGCGCAAAAACTCTGCCCCGGTCGAGAACCCCTAGCTTCTCTGTCACTTTCGTATCATAGGAAAGCGAACTAGCAGCAGGAGTTAACAGCCTTTGCGCAGACCGGCCAGACTATCTCAGGAGTTCACCTCCACATTCTCGGGGGTGCTGTTTTGGACGAGCGCATTTCTCTTCACAACGGTGTTGAGCGCTTGCTTGGGCTACCTATTTGGCCAGCGAGCCCTATCCGGGGTTTCTTCTCCTGTCACCGGCTCCGGTCAGGCTTCTCGCTCCCGCGAAGTTCGGGATCCCCGTACTGTGCCTTTGCTGAACGAGGCTGAGGTAATTGCAGCAGCCGAAGCCAGCCTTCGTCCGTCCCCAACTCCCACCCCCCTCTTTACCCCAGCACCCACGCCGGTTGCAACTCCCACTCCAACACCCACCCCCAGATTGTCTCCTGAATTGGCGGCAGCCCCATCGCCAACTCCTGGCCCCGCCACTCCATCTCCTCCACCTTCTCGTTCCCGTCAGCAGGACGGAGTTCCTGCCCCGCCGGCGCCCACACCACCTCCGCCCCCCCTACCAATTGCCGCCAGTGGACAGGTCTCTATGCAGGTGCTCTCGGTTCGTCGCGAGGGAAGCCAAGTGGTTCTGAATGTAGCTATGCAAAACAACTCGGCAGAGACGGTGCGCTTTCTCTATAGCTTCCTGAACATTACTGACGACAATGGACGGTCAATCAACGCGCTCACCCAGGGTTTGCCGGGGGAGCTGCCCCCCAATAGCCAAGTCTTCCAGGGAACCATCCGCATCCCAGCCTCGAGCCTAGCCGGATCCCGATCCCTGTCCCTGAGTTTGGCTGATTACCCCAGCCGCCGCCACCGAGTGGGAGCCAGTGGGATCCCAGTGCCGCCGTAACACCCCTCTTCCTTTAGCTTCAGCTAGAAATCGCAGGAGCCCCGCACTGTACCCGTAGGGTCAGTGCCGGGAGGAATGCGGAAGTCACAATAGAACCATGACCCAAGTCCTGACCGTATCCTGCAAGCTCAAGGCGTCCCAGTCGCAGGCCGCCAAATTGGACGCGACCTTGGCTGCTTTCGGCCAAGCCTTGAACTGGGTCAACCAGAACACACCCGAGAAAGTCGCCAACGCCGTTAAGCTCCAGTCTCTGTGCTACCGCGAAATCCGTGCCCGGTTCGGCTTGTCCAGTAACTTGGCAAGGACTACGTCCCGCTTACGCGACCAGCAGGTCTGCAGATGGCTGGCCGGTGCCCGTAAAGTTGCCCGACAGAAAAACCGTCCGGTCAAAGCGTTCAAGAGAGGCTTTGCGACCTACGATGCCCGTATCTTTTCGTTTCGCGAGAAAGACTGGACGGTGTCGCTGACCACGGTTGGGGGTCGAGAGCGCTTTGAGCTGGCGATTGGCCGTTACCAGAGAGAACAGTTGGCAGGCTCCAATCCCAAATCTGCCACTCTGGTCAAGCGCAAAGACGGTTCCTACTCCATTCAAATCTGTGTGGAAACGGAGCCATCCCCACCGCAAGGCACGGATAGAGTGCTAGGCGTGGATTTGGGAAGGACGGATATTGCTCATACATCGGAAGGAGATAACTGGAATGGACAGCAGTTGAACAAAGTCCGAGACCATCACTCGCGGTTGAGGGCGGTACTTCAACGCAAAGCCAGTAAGGGCACCCGCAGTTCGCGGCGCAGATGCAGAGAACTGTTGCAACGGCTGTCTGGCAAGGAGAGACGCTTTCAGTCGCGTCAGCGTTGCGTAGCAAAAACGTGGGTCAATCATCGCATCTCCAAAGCTATTGTCTCCAGGGCAAAAGCTACCAACAGCGCTATCGCCCTGGAAGACCTGACAGGGATTCGGGAAAGAGTCAATCAACAACCCCGCAGCAAAACCGAAAGGCGCAGGGCCAACAGTTGGGCGTTCTACCAACTACGTCAATTTCTGGAATACAAGGCGAGGGTTGCAGGGGTTTCTCTGATTCTTGTTCCGCCCGCCTACACGTCGCAGACCTGCCACCGGTGTTTGCACATCCATCCCGACCCTGCGCAATCCTATCGCAGTGGTAAGTCGTTCAAGTGTGGGCACTGTGGATGGGAAGGAGATGCGGACTTGAATGGTGCAAACGTAATTGCGCTCTTGGGGGCTGCCGTAAACCAGCCTAGAGGTTCGGGCCTGTTTTGTTCTCTGGTAGAGCAGAGCAGGCTCAGGGCTACTGAAAGCCCGCTCCGTACCGCTTAGCGGTCGGAGCCGGGTAGTTTACACCACAGATCCGGTCACGTAGCGTTGCGGAGCAACAGGAGCAACAAAGTTTGTACGGGGAACATGAGGTGGAGTTGAGAAGAGGTGCCTAGCCCAACCTTTGAACAGCCTGAGGAAATCCGAGCGCTTTTTGACCGCATTGCTCCCCACTATGACTCCCTCAACCAAACCTTGAGCCTGGGCCTCCATCAGGTTTGGAAGCGTATGGCCGTGCGTTGGTCGGGCGCCAGCTCAGGAGGATATGTGCTGGATCTGTGCTGTGGAACCGGTGATCTGGCTCTGCAGTTGGCCCGCCGAGTAGGACGAAGGGGACATGTGGTGGGCCTAGATTTCTCTCCCGCCATGCTGGCGATTGCCCGGCGTCGCTCCCGGCTCTTCCCTGGCTACTCCCTGGAGTGGGTTTTGGGAGATGCCTTGGCCTTACCTTTTCCCGACAGTAGCTTCGATGCCATTACCATGGGCTACGGCTTGCGCAATGTAACCGATATTCCCCAAGCCTTGCGAGAAATTAGGCGAGTACTGAAGCCAGGACGTCGTGCCGCCATTTTGGATTTTCACCGCCCCACAGGGATCCCTCTTTGCGAACAATTTCAGCGCTGGTACTTGAACACTCAGGTGGTCGCCCAGGCCAAAACTTTGGGACTGGGATCCGAATATGCCTACATTGATCCCAGCCTAGATCGCTTTCCCTCTGGAGAAGAGCAACGACAAATGGCCCTGCAGGCAGGGTTTGCCAGTGCCAAGTTCT
Organism: Thermostichus sp. MS-CIW-40; assembly: GCF_054058315.1. Lineage (NCBI taxonomy): Bacteria > Bacillati > Cyanobacteriota > Cyanophyceae > Thermostichales > Thermostichaceae > Thermostichus > Thermostichus sp. MS-CIW-40. Next base: position 5,269 of record NZ_JBSSAC010000067.1, on the reverse strand, counting down.
ACCCCCTAGCGTGGGGCATGATGGGGGTACTGGTGATTGAGAAGTTTCGTATTGTTTCCATTAATTCCACTAATTCCACTTCCCCGAAGGGAAGCGACTCTCCCCGATTATAACCCTTGTCCAGAGCGGGATCCAGGGGCCTAGATCGACAGGGTCTCGTTTAAGGACTCCGTCCCGCTGGCGCGAACGGCTGCAATTTCCCCTTATTTTTCTCCGCCGAGGGGCCTGAAACCCTTGCCCAGAGCGGGATCGACCGGGTCAACGGAAGAATCAGGGTTTGAGGCTTGTCGCCGACCCTGTCGCTAACTGGGTTGGTGTAGAAATTGATATGGATCCTCCTGCCCCCCTTGAGGTTGCTGGGGAGCTGCCTCTGAGAAGCGGAAGCAGGGGGCCAATGAGGGCAAGATGAGAGGCTAGGGAGCGACGACATAGCAATCTTGGGAGAGGCGCTCGTTGCCTCCCCACTTTGCCAGCTTGCTTCCGCCGCAGGCAGGTATGAAGACCGGGCTTGAGACCCGGTTTTTAGGTAAAACTCCCTGAGTAAAAGTTCTCAATAGAAACTACCAAAGTTACTGCAGGAGCTGGGATCCCAATTTGGGAAGCTTGCGAACCCTAAATGCCTGGGGACTTGCTGGGTGGGCTTTCTTCGGCTACTGCTTGCCTGCGTCGATCCCCGATGCCGCAATCACCACAGCATTCCGGTCGCTTGAAGTCGTCCCAATGGATGCAAGCCCGGCAGCCTTTCAGCATTTCCGGCCAGCGCTCCCGAATCAACAGTTGCCGCAGTTTGACTTCCCGTGACTCCTGAAAGGGGTGTTGGAATTGATCCATAGCTATTGGGTTTCCCAGCTCTCTTATCTGGTATAAAAGCAGATTTGAGTTTGGGATCGAGAAATATCAGTATAGCTTAAGGTTTGGGTGACCCAATCTTTTCTGCTGGTTCTAAGACAGCCGAGATAAATCAATCCACTTTTATCCATCACCTTAGGAAAAGATTTACCAAAAAATGTAAACAGTTTACACAAAACTTAGCCCATTTTTTCTCCGCTCAAAACAAAGGTGGGATCCAGTGCCAGCAGCATTTGAGTCCGACCGCGGTGTTCCAGGCGGTTCACCGCCGATTGAATCACCTCCACATGATGAGCCCGCACAGCGGCCAGGCCGGCAGAAAGGCCGTAGAGCCCATCCAAAGAGTTGGTCGTCGCCACGACCCGCCCGTTGGGGCTGAGATGGCTCCAGCAGGCTTCCAAGATCTCGCGTAGGGGGTGGCCTCCCTCAATGCAGATGCGATCCGGTGCCGGAGAAAGGTGTTGCAGACAATCGGGGGCAGTACCTTGAATCACCTGCACGTTGGTGAGGCCAAATTTCTCGCAATTGCTCTCGATTAGGCTGACTACCTCGGCATCTCGCTCGATGGCAATCACGCGAGCTTTGGGGCATAGAACAGCCGCTTCAATGGCAATTGTGCCGGTTCCGGCGCCGATATCCCACAGGCAGTGGTTCTCTCCCAGGCGCAACTGGCTTAGCACCAACACGCGCACCTCACGAGGGCTCATCGGGATCCCTGGGATGCGTTCAAAGGCAGAGTCTGGGATCCCTGGGGTGCGGTAGGGCCAAGAGAAGGCGGCTGACATGGGTAAAGTACCGTTGCAGAGGAAGTTTGTCTATACATATCCCTCAGCATAGAGCGAATGCTCAACAGGCCATCTCCAACCTGATAGGGGTGCCGCTTCTCCCGCCCAATCATTGCCCAGATGGGCACCACAAACGCCCTCTGAGCTCAACGGAGTGGTTGGAGCAATTCCCAACCGGCAAAGCTGCAGTCCAAAACCAAAATGATCCTGCCCCCTTGAGGAATCGAGTTGGACACTAGGGAAGTTCTGGAGACAAGCGGGATCCCTTTTACCCAAGAGCTCATTTTGCGCCGGATGTAGCTGGTGCTGCCGGAAAAAGTTGTAGTTGGGGCAATGTTCAGTACAAGAGTATCTTAAGAACGTTTCCTTGAACTGGAGCCTATCAAACCATCCATCCAAAGAATAAGCTTTGCTCGCAGATACAGCCAAATCTCATCATTTGCCCGCAACAGGAATAGAACATATAGGCTCAATACGACGAAAACACACAGGTTCCCTAAAAAAGTGTAGGTTTGGATAATTTGATCGGTGCTCCAGCCAAAGTCGTAGTTTAGGCGGTTCATATCCCCCCTGGCATCTCCTTGGCCGCCCAACAAAGTTCCCCAGGGAACCTCGGCCAATCCCAGTCTGATGCTGTGCCATTCCCAAAAGCTTCTCCACAGGCTGCTGCTCGCGATCCCCAGCACGACAAATCGCAAAGAGTCCCATCGCCAACGATCTGGCAGGGGAAAATAAAAGCTGGCCATCAAAAAGGTGCTGAGATAAAATTCTCCTCCAACGCCGCTAAAGACAAACAACATCTCCCAGGTGCGATTGGGCATCAGCCAGGTCATGTAAAACTGCAATAGAGCAAGAAAGATGGCCAGCACCTGCAGCCACCCAATCCGCTCCTTGCGGGCTGACCAGAAGAGTAGAATCAGTAAAAAGAGGATTCCAAAATACACAAAGGGATCCCTCTGCGAGCTAACGCTTGTCCAGCCGATGGGCAGAGGCAAAGCCCGATACCCGCTCCACCAGGCGACGGTGGCATGGCCAAATTCGTGGATCCAAATGTGAAGAGGCAAATGCAACAACTGCAACAAGCCTATGTTGTTCACCATCAGGGCCACCGCAAACGCAGCCGGGTAAGCCCAAGCGTTGACTGCCCAGTTATCGAAGGAAAACCGATCCCAACGCTGCCGGGATCCCAGCTTTAGGCTCTGCCGCCAGAGCAAACGTGAGCCGCGGAAAGCGCAAATTTCCACTTGCTCCAGCCGTGGGATCCGCAGTTGCTTCAAGATCAGAAACAGTTGGGCAGCGGCAACTTGGGGGGAGAGCGCAGGCTGGTACAGGGATCCCAGCAGGTGGACGTGCAGGGTCTCGTCGGCAAAGTCTACCCGGACACACCAGCGACGCCGCAGCAGTTCTGTCCGCACAACCTGCACAATTGACTGGGCATGTCCAGCTCGGGCCAGGGCTAGGGGATCCGGTGGCCTGGGCATCCCAAGATACCTCGTCGGAGAACAAGCAGTGGGATGGAGAAGATACGCCCATTATCCTCTGGCCCCGCAAGCAAGAGCGGAATTGCGCTCCTTCTCAGGCTGCTCCGAAAGCAGGTTGGTATAGTTGCAGGTGTGGGGAGTGGATGGAAGGTCATGCCCGAATTTGGCAAGCCGGGGTCAAGGCAGATATGGGGGGCGATGCTGCTGTTGAGCTTGGCGGGGGCAGGGCTGTTTCCCCCGGAATCTGTCCAGGCTCAGGCGATTACAGCCCCAGGTTTATCGCGCATTGAGCGTTGGTACTACGACCCCCAGCAGGGGCGGCTGGAAGTTAACACCCAGGGCGAGGTGCGGCCTTTTCTGTTCGTGCTGCAGAATCCGCCTCGGGTTGTGCTGGATTTTCCCAACACCCGCTTTGGACAGGAGCCCCAAACCCAGACTTTTGCGGGCCGTGTCACCTCTCTGCAGATTAGCCAGCTTACGGATACCATTACCCGCTTTGTGCTGTATCTGCAGCCGGATCAGCCTCTCAGCCTCAACCAACTGCAACTGCTCACTGCCGGCCCCTCCCGCTGGGCTGTTCAATTCACCCAGGCCGGATCTCTCTCTTCTTCTCCCCCTTCATCTGCCGGCTTATTGGGAGGTTCCAGGGATCCCTTCCCGCCGTCCCCGCCTTTGCCGACACTGCCTCCCCGACGCCCGGCACCCACCCCATCTCCTCGCTCCGGCCATCAAATTTTAGAGGTATCCCCGCAAGCAGAAGGCTTTTTTATCCGTACCCAAGGCAGCCCCTCCACTACGGTGCGGCGCATCCTCGATCCGGATCGGGTAGTGGTGGATTTTCTCAACACCACCCTCAGCCCTGCCCTCACCCAGCGAGCTTATGTCATCAACCGTCTGGGGGTTTCGCGGCTGCGTATCGGGCAGTTTGAGCCCACCGTTGCTCGGGTAGTGCTGGATGTGGATTCCTCCGGTGGCGACTGGGAAGCCCGCTACGACCCACAGCGAGGTGGGATCTGGATCCAGCCTGCCGGCGGTGCTGCCCAGGCCAGCCTTTTGCCCGAGGTCAGCTCTGTCAACAGCAGTGGGCCGCTGGCCACGTTGCAATCGGTTCAGCTCCAGGGCAACCGGTTGATCATCAGCGCCGATGGATTCATGTTCTACCGGGCCGGCTGGGATCCCGAGAGTGGTGGCTACCGCATCAACGTGGCGCCCGCTCGCCTGCCCCAGTCTATGCCGGATCCCGGCTTGCCGGTTGGAGGGCCGGTGGAGCGGATCCGCTTTGTCCAGGAAGATGCCCGCACGGTCAGCATTCTGGTGCAGCCCGCCGAGGAGTTCAATGTCTTCGAGCCCAACCCCGGCCAGGGATCCCGCCGCATTACCTTGGAGCTGCGACCTCTGAATGCTCCTCCACCAATACCTCAGCCGCAGACGCCCGGCCCTGCCTCCCCTTCCACCCCCCAATCTCTGAACCGGACGGTCATTGCCATCGACCCCGGCCACGGGGGACGGGATCCCGGTGCCATCGGGGTGGATGGGATCCAGGAGAAGGACATCGTGCTCTCCATTTCCCACCAGGTACGACGACTGTTGCAGGAGCGGGGATATGGAGTGGTGATGACCCGCACCGATGACCGGGAAGTGCTGCTGCAACCGCGGGTGGATATGGCCGTTCAGGCCAACGCTGCCCTCCTGGTGAGCATTCATGCCAACGCCCTGGATCGCTCCGGCATTCACGGCATCGAGACCTACTACCTGCGACCCGATAGCGCCGAGCTGGCCGCCATCTTACACCGCAGCTTGGTCAGGGCTACCGGCGCTGCTGACCGGGGGGTGAGACGGGCCCGCTTTTTTATGGTGCGGGAAACACCTGTGGGTATGCCCTCCGTGCTGCTGGAGTTGGGATACGTAACCAACCCAACCGAAGGGCGAAAATTGGCTACTGCCGAATATCAGGCTATTTTGGCGCGGGCCATTGCCGATGGCATTGAGACTTTCTTGCGCAGTCGCTAGCCGTTGGCTGAGCTTGTTCATGTCTATCGGATCTCTCAATTGATCCTTAAGTAAACTACCCGGCTCCGACCGCTAAGCGGTACGGAGCGGGCTTTCAGTAGCCCTGAGCCTGCTCTGCTCTACCAGAGAACAAAACAGGCCCGA
>NZ_JBSSAC010000066.1:0-11370 GCF_054058315.1 Thermostichus sp. MS-CIW-40 | reverse complement strand
ACTTGGCTCATAAGTTCATTGTACTTCATCAAAGCGCATTCCTCCCGGCACTGACCCTACGGGTACAGTGCGGGGCTCCTGCGATTTCTAGCTGATCGAATTGACGATCCAGTTGGCCCAGTTGATCTCAGAGGGAAGGCAGGGAATCTGTCGCCGAGATTCTCGAAAGCAGGGTAGGATACAGCAGCTTAGGCCAAGGTGTTGAGGAGAATGGAGCATGCGGTGGGAGTGGGGATCGGATCCGGATCCCAGTTGGCCAATTGGGGTGTTTGACAGCGGCTTGGGCGGGCTGACGGTTTGGCGAGCTTTGCGCCGTCGGCTCCCCCACGAACGGCTCATCTACTTCGGCGACACAGCGCGGTTGCCCTATGGGGAACGCTCGCCAGAGGAGATCCTGGCCTTTGTGCGGCAAATTCTGACGTGGATGCAGGCGCAGCCGGTGAAGCTGGTGGTGATGGCCTGCAATACCAGCTCGGCCTTGGCCCTAGAACAGGTGCGGCAGGAGTTTGCCCTGCCCGTTCTGGGGTTGATCCTACCCGGCGCCCAGGCAGCACTGGCCCAAGGATCCCGTATTGGGGTGCTCGCCACGGTGGCCACGGTCAAGAGTCGCGCTTACTCAAGAGCCATTCAAGAGTACAGCGCTCTGGATCCCAAACGTTTTCCGTACCCCGTTTACTGTTGGGAGCAGGCCTGCCCTGAGTTCGTCCCTCTCATTGAAGCCGGATGGCTGGATAGCCCTGCTCTGCGACAGGCGGCTGAACGCTACCTGCAACCGCTGTTGCAACAGGGGATCGATACTCTTGTCTATGGCTGTACTCACTACCCCCTGCTGGATCCAATCCTGAAGCCTTTGCTGCCGTCCTCGGTCAAACGGGTAGATCCAGGGATGGCGCTGGTGGGATCCCTGGCCCGCGAATTGAGCTTGTGGGGCTTGCGCCGCCCCTCGACCGCTGCCCAGGAGGAACCCCACCGTTTCTGTGTGAGCGGGGATCCAGAGCGATTTGCCCAGTTGGCCACTCCTTGGTTGGGCTTTCGGCCCCAGGTAGAACGGGTGGAATTGCCGGCTTTGGATGTCAGCAACTCCCTCCGCCCCTGAGCGCCCTTCTCCTCGGGGATAAAGATTGGGGGCCCCTCAACGGGTCATCACCTGCAAGGGGAAACGTTCCGCCAACTCCCCTTCCACCTTGGGTAGCCATTCCTCTTGGAACACCCACACCTGCCCCTGCTGTACACGGCCATCGGGGTTTTGCGTCAGCTCCAGCCAGTACACAAATTGGTTTCCCCGCAGCACCACCCCTTGGATGGCAAGGGCCAAGGTATAGCCCGGACTGCTTGCCAGAGCTTCTGGGGACGGGTAGCGAATCACCTCCACCGCCTGATCCAGATCGGCGGCGATCTCCGGCCCATAAACGTCGCGAATGGCTTGAAAGAGGTCTTCTGCCGTCAGTCCTTGGGGGCGAAAGAACGTCATCCGCTCCGAGCGAATCGTCTCCCGATCCAGCGGGTTGATGATCCGTCCCGGCGGAGCCACCGAAGCCAAGAACGTAAAACGGGATCCATCCGGCTCCACTCGGTTGATGTTCAGGGTTTCACCCGGACGGGGCCGCAGCACAGGATTGTCCCTCACCCAGGCCGCCACCTGATCCGGAGATTGCCCAGGGATCCCCCAAGCTGCCGACCGAAGGCCCGCCACTGCCCAGCAGGCCATTGCCAAACCGGTTCCTCGCACCCAGCGCAGCCTTTTGCCCCAGCAGGACAGAGCCCTTGTTGGCTTTGCACCCAAGACCGGCCAGCGATCGCAACGCACGTTCCCATTCCTCCGGGCGAACAACACAAAACTGAAAGAGATCAATTGAGGTAAGAGATCAATTAGGCGGGCATGGGCAGAACCATCCTCGATGCAAGCGCCCAACAGTCTTGCCCCTCCCCACTGTACCTGAAGATGTCGGCGCGCCTGTTGCGTCCGAGCGCGAGCATTGCGGCCAATGGTTGCAAAGATCCCTCGGCAAGATGCGCAGATCCCCGGCGGCTTATCCGCCAAAACGTAAAAAGTATCTTAAGATCAACGGTAAGCAAATCTCATACGCACTAGGTCAGCACCTCAGGAGGTAACCGATGGCTCTCGTTGCAATGCGGACGCTGCTGGATCATGCCGCCGAACATGGCTACGGCATTCCTGCCTTCAACGTCAACAACATGGAGCAGATCCAAGCAATCATGCAGGCAGCCCATGAAACCAACAGCCCCGTTATCCTGCAAGCCTCTCGAGGGGCACGCAAGTATGCGGGCGAGAACTTTCTGCGGCACCTGATCCTGGCGGCAGTGGAGACCTACCCCCACATCCCCGTCGCCATGCACCAAGACCACGGCAATAGCCCGGCTACCTGCTATTCCGCCATCCGCAACGGCTTCACCAGCGTCATGATGGATGGATCCCTCAAGGAAGATGCCAAGACCCCGGCCAGCTACGAGTACAACGTGGCCGTTACCTCCGAGGTGGTGAAAGTGGCTCATGCAATCGGGGTGAGTGTGGAAGGGGAACTGGGCTGCCTGGGATCCCTGGAAACGGGTCGTGGGGAAGCGGAAGATGGCCACGGCGCGGAAGAGGCGCTCAGCCATGACCAACTCCTCACCGACCCCGACCAAGCGGTGGACTTTGTGGAGCGAACTCAGGTGGATGCGCTGGCCGTAGCCATTGGTACCAGCCACGGCGCCTACAAGTTCTCCCGGAAGCCCACTGGTGACATCCTCGACATGGAGCGCATTGCTGAGATCCACCGCCGCCTGCCCAACACGCACCTGGTGATGCACGGTTCCTCCTCGGTGCCCAAGGAGCTGATCGACATCATCAACGAATACGGCGGCTCCATTCCCGAGACCTACGGTGTGCCGCTGGAAGAAATTCAGCGGGGCATCCAAAATGGGGTGCGCAAAGTGAACATCGACACCGACAACCGCCTGGCCATCACGGCTGCCGTGCGTCGAGCCCTGGCCGAGAATCCGAAAGAGTTTGATCCCCGCCACTTCCTCAAGCCTTCCATCAAGGAAATGCAAAAAGTCTGTGCTGAGCGCTACATTGCCTTCGGCTGTGCTGGCCATGGCACCAAAGTTCCGGTGGTTACCTTGGATGAGATGGCAGCCAAGTATGCTTCTGGAGCTTTGGCGGCTCAGGTGAAGAAGACCGTTGCGGTCTAGTCCCCACATCCTGCAAGAACTCTGGAATGCTTGCCGGGGCGCTTCCAGGGTTTTCCTTGGAGATCAGCTAGGTCACTGGACTCAGATTGGACAAATAAGGGGATCCAGCTGGGATCCCCTTTTGCTTTGGAGGAACTTGATGCGTTTTGGGGGTCAGGCAGCTTTTGCCGCAGAACGTTTTTCCGTCTCAATTTGATGGTTCAGCAACGCCAAGCTTAGGCAGTCCAACAGTTCCAGGTCAGCCTCAGAGTAGCGCCGCTGAAAGAGCAGCTCATTGATGCGGTTCTGATACATTTACGCTGAACACTGCTGAACATCACTGTTCAACTATGCAGCGATAGCATTCTGTTTGTTTCCAACCAGAATGGCGGTATCCCGCAAAGCTTTGAGTAGAATACCCAAAGCGCAGTTTCCGTGTCGTCTTACTACCAATTTTCTGCTTTGCTTTGGCTACCATGTTGGCAGACTCGAAAGTAAACAGAAAGATCAACTGGTAGTAATCCGTACTGAACATATTATACATTATTTTCAGTATAGTTGAGCTTATTATTGACTAGAGTCATGCTCTTGGCCCAAGCTGAGGAAGCTGCTGCGGAACACCTGCTCCACGATTTCTTGGATGCTGGAGGGCAGAGTAACAGAGTCAAGACTTGTATTCATGGCTGGTTCTGTTTGAGAGATGGTTTTTGAAGGGAGAAGACTATCTTTGCCAAGAGGTGAGGTAGCGCTGCTCGATGTCCTGCAGGGAAAGATGGGAAGCCCTGGGCCGCGGCTCATTCACGGAGGAGACATCGTTCTGCCACTTGAGGGATACTCCCAGCAGTGCTCCCAAAGAGAAGCTCTCGCTCAATAGGGCTGCTACGCGGTAAGTACGGTAGTCCAGGGTTAGATCTTCACTGACTTGCATCTGTGTTTCCTCCGTATTTCTAACGTTCATGCCCCTATCATAGCCTCGAGATCAGTGGAAGTACAGAGAAACATCGAGGATTTGCGTAGGCAATTTGTACGTTTCTTCTACGCGATTTGGCGGATATCGGTGGGATCCCAGGGGTCTTTGGGGCGGGTTCAGGGTTGAGTCAGGGATCCCAGCCCAGCAGAGCACAGATGTCCGCAGCCAGGGTGGCGGCGTTGAAGGGTTTGCCGATGAGGCCATTGGCTCCAAGCTGAGCCAGAGAGGAGGGTGAAACTGGGAAATTGACATCCTCCCCGGCCTGAAGGCCGGAGATTCCTACCACGCTACGCATGGATGGCTCCTTGCGCAGTCGTCTCGGCGGGTTCCTGCTTCCGACCGCCCGTGCAGTTCGATCCACAGGCCATCCGGGCTGACACGGGTGGTTCACCCACCCGCATCCCGACCGCAGCGTCGGCCGTGTCCTGCCCTTCGTCTCGCAACAGCTGTATCCCGCGAGCAAGGATGTTGATGGCACCGACCAGAAAGGCCTCCGGCCCGCTGCCGCGAAAGGCCTCCGGCCCGCTGTCGCGATCGGCGTTATTCTCATAGCCGCACGCCACGCACTCGAACCAGGCTTGGGTCTGGCGGTTGTCTGATGAAACATGGCCGCAACATGGACAGGTGCGGCTCGGGTTCTGCGGCGGCACGACAATGAGCCTGCCACCTTTCCAGGCCAGCTCGTACTCCAGCTGGCGACGGAACTCGTACCCAACTTGGCGCGGACGTTCTTCCCAGGAGCATCTGCCGTTCCTGCTGGCTGTTGGGCAGCAATTCGTACTTGAAGGCTTGAAGTCGTTGCACCGCTCAATCGTATTCTTGACCTATGCGTGATGACAACGATATTCACATGGCCGGCACTGCGTTTTTAAAGGGCGTCGGCTACGGTCGGCGCTATCCTTCCCCGCCCTGAAGGACGGGGCTTGCCGCGCCTTTTGGTCAGGGTGCGTACTCTTCAAACTCGCTCCAAAAAGGCCACCCCCTCTACATGCCCGGTTTGGGGAAAGAAGTCAGCCGCCCGCCATTGGGTAAGGCGATAGGATCCCTCTGCCAATAAGACCTGTAAGTCTCGCGCCAAAGTGGCAGGGTGACAGCTAATGTAGACGATGCGTGGTGGTCGTCGCAGCTTTAGGGTCTCGAGCACTTGGCGGTCGCAGCCGCGCCGCGGCGGATCCAGCACCACAATGTCGGCAGGGGGCAGGGTCGGCAAAAGCTGTTCCACCGTGCCCTGGAAAAATTGGGCTGAGGCGATACCGTTGAACTGGGCATTGTAGCGGGCTTGGGCCACCGCTTCCGGCAAAGCTTCCACCCCCATCGCCCGTTTCGCCCGTTGCGCCAGCAGCAAGGTTAAGGTGCCGATGCCACAGTAGGCATCCAGGATGGTTTCCTCTCCCCGCAGGTTCAGTTGGTCGGCTATCCAGGTAAAAAAGGCTTCTGCTTGCTCTGTGTTGACCTGGAAGAAAGAGGTGCTGTCGATCCAGAGGGAAAAACCGGCAAATTCCTCCCGCAAAGACCCCCGACCGGCAATCACCTCAGTCTCCGGGCCGAAGATGGCATTGGTGCGGGCCGAGTTGAGATTGAGACAGACCCCCACCAGGTCAGGGTAGCGCTGCATCCAGCGTTCGGCCCAGCTTTCCAGATGGGGCAGGCGACGACTGCAACTGACCAAGGTCAGGAGCACCTCGCGGGTACGGCGACCGATGCGCAAACCCAAGTGGCGGAGATGACCTTGGTGACGACTTTCGTCGTAGACACTCCAGCCCGTTTCTTGGAGATCCCGCTTGATTTCCCTCAGGAACACATCCAGCCGCTCGTCTTGCACGGGGCATTGGTTGAGGTTCACCAGGCGGTGGCTGCCCCGTTGGTAGTAGCCCATGCGCAAGGGCTGGCCCTCCGGTTTGGCCATGGGGTAGGTGACCTTGTTGCGATAGCGCAGCGGCTGCTGGGATCCCAAAATGGGGACAGGCTCCGGCAGAGCAAGACCGCCAATCCGCTCCAGTGCATCCCTGAGGATTTGCTGCTTGGTGGCCAATTGCTGGGCATAGCTGACATGTTGCCATTGGCAGCCACCACATTTGTCCGCCACAATGCAGGCTGGTCGCACCCGTTCGGGAGAGGGAGAAACCAGCGACCGAATTCTCCCGACCAAGTAGTTGCGCTTGATCTCGGTTATTTGGGCCACCACCTGATCCCCGGGCACCGCCTGGGACACAAACACCACTCGCCCTTGTCCAAGTCCTACCGTGTGGGCAATGCCATCTCCCTGGGTGGTCAGGGCCGTGACCTCCAACGCCAAGAGATCCCCAGGTTTAACGGGATCAGGAAGGCCGGAAGGGATCGGATGTTCCATTAGGCTGTTTCGCCGAAATTCGAAATAACTATAACCATAGGTCAGGTCGTGTTGGCTGGAGTCAGCATTGCCGGAAAAAGCTGTAGCAAGGCAAAAAGCATGTCAGCGGCCAACTGCTTACGGGATTGAAAACCCCATCCAATGAAGTGGTTCACTCCTTGGTCAAAGCAGATAGAGAAGGCAAAACATCTTCTCGAAAAGGAACCTCGTTTTGATTCACATTCTCCAGCTCGGCCAACATGAGAGGGTTAACCCGGTTCAGGTAGGGCACCAAAACCTGTTGCAGCCTTCGGCTATAGAAGCGGTGGTAGCTGTACACAGGCGTGGCCGGAAATCCCCGTCGAATCTTATGGGATCCCCCTGCGCCGGGATCAAAGTTGCGGATCCCTTCTCGGATGGCGAGGGCAATGGGCTCGTAGTAGCAAACGTTAAAGTGCAAAAACTTCACCTCCTCCCGACAACCCCAGTAGCGCCCGAACAGGCGATCTCCCTTACGAATACAAAAAGACATCCCCACAATTTCTGCATTCCGTTCCCCGGCCACCAGCACAACTCGCTCCCGATAGTTGGGATAGAGAGACTCGAAAAAGCGGCGATTGAGATATTTGCTCCAGTTCCAAAATTGGGCGCAGGTGTTGCTGTAAAAGTCGTACATGAGAGACAACAGGCGGGGCGTGATCTCCTCTCCTGTGTAAATCTTGAGTTCTAGGCCGCTTTTTTCCATTGCAGCCCGCTCTCGCTTGATGTTGCGCCGCTGGTTGGCATTGAACTGGCTCAAAAAGTCTTCGTAAGAGCGGTAGCCGGGGTTGTGCCACTGGTAGTTGTGGGTGATCCGGGGCGTAAATCCATCCGACTCCAATTGAGTCCGCCAGTCCAGATCTACGTAAAGCAAGCTAAACACCGAAATATCCTTCTCTTGGCAAAACCGGTCAATGGCTGCCAGCATCAATGGCCACACCTCTGCTTCTGAATACTCGGGATGGACGAGAATGCGATAGCCCGTGGCCGGGGTGAAGGGGGCCATGCCGATTAACTTCGGGTAGTAGCGTTCCCCCAATTGGCCGGCAACTGCAGCCCATTCTTGGTCAAAGACAAACTCCCCCTGGCTGTGGCTTTTCAAATACAAGGGGGCAGCAGCAACCAACTGGCCGTCCGCCTCCACCAACAGGTGACAGGGCAGCCACCCTGTCCTGCGGCTGGCACAACCTGAGCTCTCTAGGCTGTGCAACCATTCGTATTCCAAAAAAGGAGAGGTGCGCTCCGTTTGCAAAGCGTGCCAGGCCACTGCCGGGATCTCGCGAATATCGTGGCACCAGCGCCATTTCAAGCCGGTTGACATTTGCCTGCTCGGATCAGACCAACCCGCCGTGCAATTGCCTCAGCTTGGCCGGGAAAAGGCCCCCAATGCTCTTGCCGACTCAAGAGGGGATCCCCCGCCGCCAAATGCAGCACCTGGCAGGATCCCTGCGCCTGCTTGATCACGTACCACCCTGAAACGGGGTCGGAAACCACGCTGCTGCTCCTTTGCCCGTCCACAACTTCTCCGGCGGAAAACCACACTTTTGGGTTCTGGTTTGATTTTAATCGGGATCCCTGGGCTCGTAGTAACGGTTGGCCAAATCCAGAGCCATCTGAAACTTCTGCTCGCGGGTGAGATCGGCCCGTCGGGCAATGTGGGCAAAGCGGTTGATATCTGGGGGCAGGAAGTCGAAAGGACGCTGTTCCCGCACGATGTCCAAGACCAAATCGCAAAGGGCCTGCTGGTAATCGTTGTAGAAGATCTCTCCCAAAGCCTTGAGCCGCCCATCGGGCACCGGATTGTTAAAGTCGATGGCCTGCAGCTCTCCCTGCTCGTCGATGAATAGCTCCACCGAGTTCATTTCATAGCCCAAAACTCGATTGATAATCCGACAGGTATTGATGACTTTCTGGCCCATTTCCGGGGTAAGAAATTCTGGATCAAACAGATATTCGCTGGCATCGAACTTGCGAAAGATATACTTGATCGGAATGATCTTTCGGCCAATGCAGAGGGCGCGAATCTGCCAAGGGTAAGGGGTTTTGACCTTCTCTTGGATCATCATCACCTGAGATCCAGAGCGGTCGTAAAAATAGAGGAGCTGCTCCATGTTGTGGGCTATTTCTACTCCAATGGCCTCTCGCCCCTCCGCCGGCTTAATCACAATTGGCCAGCCTAGGTCTTCTGCCATCCCCTGCCAATCGAAAAACTTATGATACTTAAAATCTTCTGCTTTCAATGCAGGGGCTTCTTTAGGGGGCAGAATGTAAGTTTTGGGGATGGAGATCCCCAGCTCTTTGACCACCATGTAGGCAGCATCTTTGTTGCGCAGGTAGTAATAAAAGCTAAACGGGTTGTTGATGAGGTAAACCCCCCGAAAGGCAAAGCCCATGAACAGGCCGATGGCTTGGGGGTAAAGGTAGCTGAAACGATCCAGGATCAGGCGATACTTGGTGCGGTAATCCAGGTTCACCTCGTGAATGGTGACATGTTCGGCCCGGATCTTGTAAGTTTGGCCGTTGCGAGCTTGAACAGGGGGAAGTGCGTTGAGGCGGGCCAGAGTATCGTCCCCAAAAGGCTCGCTGAAGTGCAGGCTGCCAACCCAATAGTCTTCAATCATCAAAGCTCTCTCAAAAGCTATTCCCTGCAAGGGATCCTACGCGAAGGCGCGGATTTGCGCTTGCCAAGTGGGCCAGTCGTGATCCCCCTCCCATACCTCCAGTTGATGGGGGATGTCGTTGCGGCTGAGCACTTCTGCCAGGCGCAGATTGTCGCTGAGGCAGTGGTCGCGGCGAGCGGTGAGCAACTTCAGCTCGGTGTTGCGCCCGCCCAAGTGATCCCAGAGTTGCCGGCTCATGTTGGACATATAGGCCAGCGGGTTGATGAAATACAGCTCCTGCTCTGCCCGTTGGGGATCCCAGCCGGTGACAGAGCCGAGAGCGGCCACATCGTAGGGCCCCCCCAGAGCCAAACAACGGCGCACTAGGCCGGGATGCCGACAGGTGAGGTTGACAGCATGGGTAGCTCCCAGGGAAAACCCAGCCACCACCAGAAACTCATTTTGCGCCTCGGCCTTGGCGTAGGGGATCAGCTCTTCTACCCAGTGCTGCTCCAACAACAGCCAACGATCCCGACGTTGGGGCAAGTCCAGCTGGCGGTTGAACAAAGTCTCCCAATCTAGGGTTTCCACGCAAAAAGCCTGCAAATAGCCCTGCTCCAGATGATGGCTGAGGCTGGCAATAATGCCGCGATCTTCCACGTCAAAAAAACGCCCGTTGCTGGTGGGCAGACAGATCAGCGGGTAGCCGTGATGCCCAAAGTGGAGCATCTCCATTTCCCGGCCCAAGATCTGAGAGGGAAAGCGCAAGTAGCGGCGAGCGTAGGCCATGAAAAACGGGGAAGGGATCCTCAAGAAATACCCAACTTTCCGGGGGAAGCATTCTGCTCTGCCTGGTCGAGCAAGGCAAAGGGCACTCTCTGGAAAGGTCCACAAGAGCCACCAGAACAGATGGGAGCAGACCTGACAGGAACCTCAGGAAATTTCCGTGAACAGATCCTTGAGGGCCGTGCGGGCGGCCAAGTGCTTGCGGGTGGACTCGAGAATTTCGGCTTCCCGGCGCAGCCGCCTTTCGGTACTGACCATTTCCAGCAGAGCTTGCTGCTCTTGGGGGGCCCCATGGAAGTGGCTAGCCACCCAGTAGGACAGTTCTATGGGGGTGGTGGGGAGCTGCTCCGGCAACTGTGCATCCCGCTCCATTAGCTTGCCCGAGAGACGCACCACATCTTGAAGGAGAGTGGTAACCTGGCGCACCCAGCTTTGCAGGTCATCGGAAGGGGTGGTCGGCTCATCCTCAATCCATTCCACCAGCCCCACCCGGAAGGGTTTTTCCCGCACGTAATCCAAGACGCGGAAGCGCTGCTGCCCCAAGGTCAAAATGTCCATGCGGTCATCCGGCAATCGCTGCACCTGCAACACCTCAGCACAACAGCCCACCCGCACTGGGGATCCCGTCTGGGGATTGAACATCAGCACCCCAAAGCGGCGATCCGTCTCCAGAATGGTGTTGATCATCATGCGGTAGCGGTACTCGAAAATGTGCAGCGGCAGAGGTCGGCCCGGAAACAGCACCACCTCCGGCAAGGGAAACAGCGGTAGCTCGCGAACATCCACGGAAGAAGAAGGCATAGGGCTTGTGCTTCTCGCTGTACTGAGTCTAGCCCATCTTTATTGGCCAATCTTTATCTCTGCTAAAGGTAGGGGATTGACAGGGAGGGGATCCCTCAAGAGAAGCGGTGGTGCCAGACTGTGATGGCAATCGCCAAGGCATCGGCGGCATCATCCGGGCGGGGCAAGCTGGGCAGGTTGAGTTCCCGGGCCACGGCAGCTTGTACAGCCTGCTTGTCGGCGCGCCCGTAGCCTGTCAAACTTTGCTTGACTTGGGCGGGCGTAAACTCCACCGGCAACAGATGATGCTGGGCCAAGGTGAGCAGGATCACGCCACGGGCTTGGGCGATGGCAATGGTATTGCCCATTTTGTAGAAAAAAAGTTTTTCCAGCCCCACCTGATGCGGGCGCAGTTGGCGCAGCAACTGGCTCAAATCCTCGTGCAGCGTTTGCAGCCGCTCCGGCATCGAGTGTTGGCTGGGGGTGCTGATCACCCCATAATCCACAGGTTTCAACCCCGCAGATCCCGCCAGAATGCAACCAAAACCCATGGTTCCCAGACCTGGATCTAGGCCGAGGATGCGCTGCTCAGGTGGGGTGTCTGATACATTTACGCTGAACACTGCTGAACATCACTGTTCAACTATGCAGCGATAGCATTCTGTTTGTTTCCAAACAGAATGGCGGTATCC
>NZ_JBSSAC010000065.1:0-11651 GCF_054058315.1 Thermostichus sp. MS-CIW-40 | reverse complement strand
CGGTCGAATGCTTTGTGCACTCGCTCTATGCAGTTCTGGAGGACTTGCGAATGGACTGCTCTGTACTGCGGAAACAGGGCTTTCGTCTTCACCAAATCCCGTTTCTGGGAGTAGAAATCGGGATTGTCTTTCAGCTCAGGCAAGTGACAGATTAAGGGACAAGCATTGCTATCACAGCGATTGTGTTCCCACCACGCAAAGCGCTCTGCCAAGCGGTAGTTGTACTGCTTTCGTAACAAGTCTAGCCACTCGCTCATCAAAGCAATCTGGCTGGGCGTAGGTCGCAAACGGTACTGGTAAGCAGTTCTCATTGAGGCAAGGGTAATCTACTGGAATGAATCCTACCTTATTGCTTCATGCGGTGGGGTTACCGTCTCGGTTTTAGGCCAGTCCATTGAAAACCAAAGTGTCCCCGCCTCTCATCCCGACCTTCACCCTGGATAGTGGTGAGTGGATAGTGACTAGCCACTAGTCACTAACAGAGGGCAGGGCTTCCCGGCGGTCTAGCTAACGCTACGCATCGCCAACAGGAGCGATGAGCAGGGGAAACGCTACAAAAAACAAACCGTGAAAAATCCCCCGGCCTCAAGGGTGAGGAGAACGTCAAACTGCCCAAAATTCCCCTGCAATTTGCAATGGCCACAAAAGGGGATCCCTAGAGCTTGCGGGAATAGAACTCAACCACCAAAAGCTCGTTGACCGGGGCGCAAATTTGCTCGCGGGGGGGCAATTCCTTGATGCGTCCGCGCAGCTTTTCTTTGTCAAACTCCAGGTAGTCCGGCAAAAACAACCCCGGATACTCCGCGTAGGCGGCCACCAGCTTGCGGGAAGATTCCTTGTTTTTTACTGTAATCACATCCCCCACTTTGCAGCCATAGCTGGGAATGGTTACCTTTTGGCCGTTAACCTCTATGTGGCCGTGGCTCACGAGCTGCCGAGCTGCCGGAATGGTTGGAGCCATGCCCAGACGAAACACGATGCAATCCAACCGCATTTCCAGCATTTGCAGCAAGGCCAAACCGGTGGATCCCTTGGAGCGCCGTGCCTTGCGCATGTAGCGGATCATCTGCCGCTCGCTCAGCCCGTAGTTGAAGCGCACCTTCTGCTTTTCTTCTAAGCGAATGGCATATTCGGATTTTTTCTTGCGCTCGGCGCCATGCATACCGGGCGGGTTGGTATTTTTGGGGCGCTTGCGCGTCAAGCCGGGCAGATCAAGTCCCCCGAAGCGACGAATAATTTTTAGGCGGGGGCCTGTGTAGCGGGACATGCGGGCATTTCTCCGAAATCAGCAAACAAAGTCAGCAAGAGATGGTCAGCTGGGGAGCAAGAGGACGAGGCACCAAAAGAATCGGCGATCTACTATATTAAGCGTTTAGTTCCTGCTTTGGACAAGGGGTCAAGGCTGTCTTTTGGGATCCCGTCTCCACCGTTGTATTCACCCTGTCAGTCGTAGTGAACCCCCAGCTGGGTGCGGATGAAAGCGCGATCTTCGCTAAGCAAGCCGTTGAGGGTGCGCCGTTCCCCCAAGATGGGATCCGGATCCAGGCCGATGGCTTCCAAGTCGGCCAGCACCATCAGCTCCACCAACTGCGGGAAGCTCACCTTGGGCTCCCATCCTAGGACTCGCTTGGCTTTTGAAGCATCCCCCAACAGCAGATCCACCTCGGTTGGGCGGTAGTAGCGGGGATCGATCTCGATCAACACTTGGTCTTTGTACAACCCCTGTTCGGCTTGGCCGGAGCCTTTCCAGGTAATCGGCAGGCCCACCAGCGCGAAGGCCCGTTCCACAAACTCGCGCACAGTGTGGGTTTCCCCGGTAGCCAGCACATAGTCATCCGGCTGGGGTTGTTGGAGCATCATCCACATCCCCTCGACGTAGTCTTTGGCGTAGCCCCAGTCCCGCTTGGCATCCAGGTTGCCCAGGTACAGCTTGCTTTGCTTGCCGGCAACGATGCGGCTGACGGCGCGGGTGATCTTGCGGGTTACAAAGGTTTCCCCTCGCCGTGGGCTTTCGTGGTTAAACAAGATACCGTTGCAGGCGAAGAGGTTGTAGGCTTCGCGGTAGTTGACCGTCTGCCAGTAGCCGTACACCTTGGCACAGGCATAGGGGCTGCGCGGGTAGAAGGGGGTGGTCTCCTTTTGCGGGATCTCCTGCACCAGGCCGAACATCTCCGAGGAGCCTGCCTGGTAAAACTTCACCCGGATCCCGGTGCGCTGCTGGTAGTCGCGGATGGCCTCTAGAAGACGCAGCGTGCCCATGGCCACTGCATCGACGGTGTATTCCGGCGCATCAAAGCTCACCCGCACGTGGGATTGGGCCCCCAGGTTGTACACTTCCGTCGGCTGCACCTGTTCCAAAATCCTGCGCAGGGTGGTGCCATCCGTGAGATCCCCGTAGTGGAGAAACAGCCTGGCCTGGGGGTTGTGGGCATCCACGTAGATGTGGTCGATGCGGTCGGTGTTGAAGGTGCTGGCGCGGCGGATGATGCCGTGAACTTCGTAGTTTTTCTTCAACAACAGCTCGGCCAGATAGGAGCCATCCTGTCCGGTGATGCCGGTAATTAGGGCACGTTGGGTCATAGAGCTGGGGGCAAAGACTAGGAAAACACCAAAAATCAAAATGGCCTGAGGCTCAAGTCCAATGGCAAAACTCAAACCTCAAAGCGGAGACCTTGAAGCTAGAACATTATAGTGCAGCGGGACTCCTTCTCCTCAGGCAGGGCCCGCCGAGGCACATTCCTGGCCAAGGGTGTGGTCTTTCAACCGTTGCAAAGCGGCAGTCAGGGCTGTGGGCCAGGGATCCGGCTGGCGCAGTTGTCGCACTCCCTGGGGCAGGCACAGCACAGAGGCGCGGCTGGTGCGGGCAATGGCTTCCAGATCCGGCAAGGGATCCAGCAGCAGCCCTTTTTCCATAACTTTGCGCAAGAGCGGTTCGTAGCCAGGAGGCGGGGGCTCGTCAGCATGGCCCAACAAGTCTCCTTCAGGGCCGCGAAAGATCTGCTTGCGACCGGGAAGGGTGGCTTTGGCAAAGGAAGCTTTGGCCACTGGGATCCCATTGATTTCCACCAATTTGTACACCCCGTTTACGCCTTCTCCAGTTACCAGGCGGGTGCCCACCCCATAACCGCTGATGGGGGCTTGGGAGCGATGCAGGCGCTCGATCTCGTATTCGTCCAAATCCCCACTGACGAACACCGGGGCGCCTTGAGGCAAAATTTGTTTCACCCGGCGAGAGAGATCTTCCAAATCTCCCGAGTCGATGCGCACCCCGCCGATTTCCCCCTGGGATCCCAGTTGATCTGGGCTTCTGGCCGCAAAGAGCTGGGCTGCTGTGCGCGCCCCTTGGATGGGATCGTAGGTATCGATTAGAAGCGCAGCTTGGGGAAAGTAGCGCCGAAAGGATTGAAAGGCGCGGGTTTCGTCTCCCGAGAGAGCAGCAATGGCCATCACTAGGGAATGGGCCATGGTTCCTGCCGGCTTGCGCCCCAATTTCAGGGCTGCCAAGACGTTGGAGGTGGCATTGAACCCTGCCGCCAGAGCCGCCCGGGCTGCCCACAGCCCCGCCTGGGGACCAAAAGCTCGCCGGGTGCCGAACTCCAACAAAATGGCCTCATCCCCTGCTGCATCTCGCATACGGGCCGCCTTGGTGGCGATCAGGGTCTGGTAGTTAAAGGTGGACAGCAAGTAAGTTTCCACCAGTTGGGCTTGCCAGAGGGGGGCTTCCACCCGCAACAGGGGCTGGTTGGCGAAAATGGCGGTTCCTTCCGGCACCGCCCACACATCCCCCTCAAACCGGCAGCGGGCCAGCAGCTCCCAAAAGCGCTCCGGCGCATCGGCGAAAATGCCCGTTTCCCGCAGCGCTCGCAAAGCCTCGGGGGCGAAGCTCAGTTGCTGCAGGTATTCCACCGCCTGGGTGAGCCCCATGGCAATCAGATAGCCATAGTCGGTGGGCAGCCGCCGCACGAACAGCTCAAAGGCAGCGGGCTGAGCCTCTAGCCCTTCCCCCACGTAGCAAGCGGCCATGGTGAACTGGTACAGATCGGTTAGCAAGCCATAGTCTTGGGGCTGCAACGACGAGAAATCAGGGCTCAACATGAAAAACCTCGGGGCAGAAGCCAGTGGGGAACGGCGGGATCGAGCAGAGGGCTGTTGCGAAGGTTATAGTGAAACTTACCATAAGTAAGGCTGCTTGTAGGGATCCACCAGAAGCATCACAACCCCAAAAAACCCTAAAAATCGGCCTCGACAAGACACCAAACCCAAACTCAGCCAGAAATACAGGCGGCCATCTGGACAAAATCTTGCCCCCAACTTATAGTGAAACCAACCATAAGTGTTACCCGTCCAACTCTATCGAGCGGGTGCAAGCCTGGTCAATCCAGCCCCCACCGGAAGAACGCCATGCATACCACTCTACAGGAGCTAACTGTTAAGGCTCCAGCGGGCCTTCCCCCCCACTTTGATCCGGAGCGGGTGGGAGAGATTTGGCGCGTGCCCTACCAACAGCGGGCAGCAGAAGCCGAGCTCTGGGCCAAGGAGCAAGGGATCCCGCCGGCAGAGGCGGATCGGGTGCGGGTGGGCTTGTTGCTCATTGATGTGCAGAACACCTTTTGCATTCCCGGCTTTGAGTTGTTTGTGGCCGGTTCCGGCGGATTGGGAGCGGTGGAAGACAATCGACGGCTTTGTCAGTTCATCTACCGCAATTTGGCTTGCCTCACCCAGATCATTGCCACTCTCGACACCCACACGGCCATGCAGATCTTCCACCCCGTCTTTTGGGTGGACGCGCAGGGAGCCCATCCTGAGCCGGCCACGGCCATTTCGGCAGCCGATATCCGCTGCGGACGCTGGCGGGTTAACCCCGCCATGGCTGCCAACCTCACCCAGGGGGATCTGACGCGGTTGCAGGTCTACGCTCTGCACTACGCCGAGCAGTTGGAGCAGGGGGGAAAATATCCCCTCATCGTCTGGCCCTACCACTCCATGCTGGGGGGGATTGGCCATGCCCTGGTGCCAGCGGTGGAGGAGGCGATTTTCTTTCACAGCATGGCCCGCTGCAGCCAGCCCAGCCTGCAGCTCAAGGGAGCCAATCCCTTGACGGAAAATTATTCCGTGCTTAGCCCGGAGGTTTTGACTGGGCCGGAAGGGGATCCCATCGACGAGAAAAATGAGCTCCTCATCCACCACCTGCTGCAGTTTGACGCCCTGATCGTGGCTGGCCAAGCCAAAAGCCACTGCGTGGCCTGGACGGTGAGCGACCTGCTGCAAGAGATCCAGGCCACGGATCCCAGCTTGGCCAAGAAAGTCTACCTTCTGGAGGACTGCACCTCGCCGGTGGTGATTCCCGGCGTTGTGGATTTCAGCGAACAGGCGGAGGCCGCCTTCGCCCGCTTTGCGGAAGCAGGAATGCACCGAGTGCGCTCCACGGATCCCATCTGGGAGTGGCCTGAGTTTCCCCGGGATCCCAGCTGACCTCCAACATCCGGTATGATGCAGCAGGATCCTCTGCTGGAGCAGCCCTGTGTACGGTCGCGGTAGCGGTGCGGAGCACTCTCGCGGTAGCGGTGCGG
The DNA here is from genome assembly GCF_054058315.1 of Thermostichus sp. MS-CIW-40. Classification (NCBI taxonomy): domain Bacteria; kingdom Bacillati; phylum Cyanobacteriota; class Cyanophyceae; order Thermostichales; family Thermostichaceae; genus Thermostichus; species Thermostichus sp. MS-CIW-40. The sequence goes on along the minus strand of NZ_JBSSAC010000065.1, from coordinate 6,081 downwards.
AGCACTTTTGGGATCCCCGCCCTGAGGCCAGTTCCACCGTCTCCAGCAGTCTGCGCCCCCCCAGCGGTGCCCGGGATCTCCTGCCGCGGGAAGTACAACGGCGGGAGAAGCTGGAGGCTCAGCTGACCCGGGTTTTCCGGCGCCATGGCTACCAGCGCATCATCACTCCCACCCTAGAGCGGCTGGAAACGCTGCTGGCGGGGGGATCCATCCGCGCTGAGTCGGTGCTGCAACTGCGGGATGGCGAAGGGACGATGCTGGGGCTGCGCCCCGAGTTCACTGCTTCCATTGTGCGGGCGGCAGCCACCCGTCTAGCCGGTGGGCCTTTGCCGTTGCGGCTCTACTACCACGGCAGCGTTTTTCGCAACAGCCGGCGGGAGGAGGGATCCTACAGTAGCCAGGAGTTTTTTCAGTCCGGAGTGGAGCTGATCGGGGCAGGGGGATGGCTGGCAGATGCCGAGATTCTGCTGCTGCTGGCCGATTGCATTCGCTCGATCGGCATCTCTTCTTGTGTAAACGGGACGGAGGCCGCCTGGACGCTGCTGCTGGGAGATGTCAGCCTCACCGAGAGTTTGCTCAGCGCCGTTGCCCCCACGGCTCAAGCGGCAGTGCGCCGTGCCATTGCCCAGCTCGACTACGTTTACCTGGAATCGGCCCCTCTGCCGGAAGCCGCCCGCCAGATTGGCTTGCAGATTCTGGGGCTGCGGGGCCAGCCCGGCTCAGTTCTTTCTGACCTGGCTCAGTTGCCTGTGCCGCCTGAGCGGCTGCGGGATCTGCGGCAGCTCTGCCAGGTGCTGGAGGAACATGGGGTGCGGGTGGTGCTGGATCTGAGCTTGTTGCAAACCCTGGCCTACTACACCGGTATCGTTTTTCAGGCGGTGGCGAGCGGGGAGGTCATTGCTCTGGGGGGGCGCTACGACCGGCTGTACGCCCTCTACAGCCCTCAGCAGGCCAGTCGCGCTGGCGGCGGCACGGAATCCTCGCAGCCGGGGATTGGCTTTACCCTTCTGCCGGATACGCTGCTGCGGCTCTTGCCCCCCGATCCCCAAACCGAGGAGATGGGCTGCAAACGGTTGGTGGTGCCCCTGGTGCCGGCAGGGATCCCAGCGGCGCTGGCCTTGGCCGCCCGCTGGCGAGAATCGGAGGCGGTGGAGCTGGAATTGCTGGATCGGGCCCCTGAAGAGATCGAAGCCTATGCCCGCCAATGTCGGATCCCGGAGATCGCCTGGGTACAAGCCGACGGCAGCTACCACATCACCCACCCGGGCTAATGCTGGCAAGGTTGACCTCCCAACAGAGACGGGGCTGCACCAGTTGCAACAGGTGTTGGCGAATGCGTTCCAACTGCCGGATGGCCCTCTGCACCCCTGGCGCAAACGGCTGACGGGATCCCTGCGCCCAAAAATGCTGCTGCAAATAATCGATCAGCCACAGTTGTGCCGGCAGCTCCAAACTGGCCACCGCTCTGCCCAATTCCAATGCCTGCTGGAGAGAAGAGTGCCAGGGCCAACGTTTGAGTTCCTCAAGGAGCGACGGCGGGATCTGCTGCAGGTGCTGGTGGGCCAGCAAGGCCAAGCCGGGGCTGCCCTGGGCCAAGGCAATCAGCTCGGATCGAGGGATCCCTGCCAGATCTGGGCAACCCAACCCACTCAGCACCCGGTCGACCTCTTCTGGGCTGAGGCGGCGAAAAGGCACCATCTGGCAGCGGGACAACAGCGTCGGCAACAGCGAGGCCGCCTGGGGGGCGATGAGTATAATATGGGCTGGGCCTGGCTCCTCCAGGGTTTTCAACAAAGCATTGGCAGCGCTTTCCGCCAAGGTTTCGGCTCCCTCCAGCACCACCACCGCTCCCGATCGCGTAAGCGGGACGGAGTCCTTTCGCGTAAGCGGGACGGAGTCCTTTAGCGGGGCGGAGCCCTTTCGCTGGGCTCGAATCGGCTTGCGGGCACAGAAGCGGGATACCCCCTGCACCTGCTCCAGGCGAATTTGGGGCGGCGAGCGCCGTTGCAAGGTTTGCGCCTCCGGGGAGTCTGCCGCAATTAGGCGGCCTTGGTGCAGGTAGGTGGGGCTGACCCAGTGGAGATTGGGATGGTTGCCCGCCAGCAGCCAACGGCAGTGGGAGCACTTGCCGCAAGGGATCCCGGAGCTGGATTCGCACAAGAGGGCCTGGGCAAACCAACGGGCCATCAGCTTCCGCCCCACCCCTTGGGGGCCCAAGAAGCAGTAGCTGGAAGTCACCCGCCCCTTCTCCAGGGCCGCCACAAGCAGTCGTGCCGCCATCTCCTGCCCGACAATGTGCTGTGGAGGCAAGACCTTCATCCGCTTGACGGTCTCGGCGCTCGGACGGAGTTCTGGCATATCTCAGCATCCGCTGGCAGAAGCTGGCAGGAAATGTTTGCGAAAATACTGCAGCGTCTCCGGTCGCAATAACCCCCGCTCCACCAAGGGATCCCCCCAGTGGGGCGAAGATTCATCCATCGGCGGCAAGGACTCCAGCACTTCAGCAGCCAACAAGTCGGCAGCCTTGAGGAACTCTCCCACCGTGCGGCACCCCGACAAACGGGCAGAATACCCCCCATCCGCAAAGAACTTGATCGTGGTTGCCTTCAGGCCGGTACACTCGCCAATGACCGCGGTCAGCTTGCCCCCCGACTGTTGCCAGCGGCTGAGGATGTCTTGGATCTGGGGCCGATCCAGCAAGCCCGCTGCCTGCAAGTTTTGGAACAGATGCCTGGCCCAGGGGGTGAGTTCCGCCAGCAAAGGATCCGTCGGCGTGTCCTCAGGATTGGCGGGAAGCTCCCCGGCATCGGTCGCAGGTTCCTCCAGTCTCCTCGTAAGGACTGTGTTTCGCTCACGCGAACGTGCTGGCTCATCTTTGGCGGTTGAACCAGAGAAGTTGGCTGCTCTCAACTGGGCTTGGGCTGCTTCGGCGATCAGCTTTTGCTGTTCGTAACTCACCTGCAGCAGACGGTTGCGATTCTGCTCAATCTTGAGATTCTCTTGCAGGGACTCCAGGCTCTGCCGATAGGCCGCCAGCAGCTCTCGCGCGTCTCGCAGTTCCACCGTCAAGTTGGCCTGCTGCTGTTGAAGGGCGCTGAGGCGGGATCCCGTGGTTTTCAGTTGTTGTTGAGCTTGCTCCAAGGCTTCTTGGCGGGCTTGCAGGGATCCCTCCAGTTGGACAATGCGCTGGTCGGCCTCGGCCCGTTCTGCCCTGAGCTGGTGGATCAGGGCTTGGCTCTGCTGTAGTTGCTCCTCCAGTTGGGCAATGTGCGCTTCGTAGTCACGGTTGGCTGCCATCAGCTGTGCTATTTCCGCTTGCAGTTGTTGTAGCTGCGCCTGTAAGCTTTCCACCTGCTCTGGGGGAACATAGCCGGAAAGCCGCGCCATTTGGGCCTCGTGCTCTTGCTGTAACTGAGCGTAGCGCTCTTGCCACATCTGCAAAGCGGCCCTCAGCTCCAAAATCTGTTGCTCCAAGGCGGCAACCTGCTCTGGCCAGAAGGAGTCCAGATGTCGGGATGGGGCAGCTTCTGGCTCTGCAGCTTGCTGGGCAAGTTGGGCCTGCAACTGATCCCGCTCCGATCGGAGCTGCTGGATTTGATGAAGCGCTGCCTCCAATTGGGCGCGTAGGTCAGCCACAACGCTGCTGGGCACCAACTCCGACTGGCGTTTCTGCAGAATCTGGATTTGCTCTTGCAACTGCTCCAATTCCGACTGATAGCAATCTCGCTGGGTTTGCAACTGCCGCTGCGCCCTTTGCTCAGCAGCGCGGGCAAGAGCCAGCTCCGTTTCTAGACGTTGCAGTTGTTCCCGCCAAACCCGCAAATCCTGCTGCAGCGTAGCCTGGTGCTGGAGCTCCGCCTGCTGGAGACGAATGGTGGCTTCCAGTTTTTGAATGCGCTGCTGATACTGGCTTTGAAAATCGGCAATCTGCTGGTTCATGCTGGCCAGGATCCGATCCCATTCCTGTTCCTGGAGCTCGATTTGTAGCCGCAAGGCTTCCACTTGCTTGCGGTAGTCAGCCAAGGTGGCCGGTTGAGGCTCATCGGCAAAGGGATCCGAGGCTGCCGCGGCTAATGTTCCAGGGATGGAATCTCCCCCAACTGCGGATTCGAGACTCGATGGCTGAATTGTTCCCTCGCAAGGGATCTTGGCCTCTTCGGGTACAGCCAAATCCTGGGCCAGAGCTTCTCGGCCAGGAGTTGCCGCTCTTTGGGGGGTAAGCTGAACCTCGGGTTTGGGATCCCTGGCCAAAAAAGGCTGCAGCGCCTCCCACGCATTGGGGGAAGCCATCCGCTGCAGTTGCACCTGGACATCCAAGGCGCGATCCAAAATGGCAGGCTGTACCCAACCTTTCCAGGTGAGGATTTCCCCCAATTTCCGCCCATAGCGACGCTGTTGAGCCAGAGCAACCCGCAATTGCTCGAAATCCAAATGGCCCAGCGCCACCAAAATCTCTCCCAGAGAAAGAGACTGGCTGGGCAGGAAGCGGTAGAGAGCGGCTGGGGTGAGCCAGCCGTGCTCGAGACACACTTCTCCCAACTTGAGGTGGTTTTGCTGTTGCTCTCGCAGGGCCTGAGCCAACTGGGATTGGGAAATTAGCCCTGCCCGCAGCAGACGCTGTCCCAGCGGCAAGCTCGACTCAGCCTCACCGTCAGCAGCACCCCGCCCCTCCAGAAAGGGGAATGGGGTAGAGCCACTCTGGGAGGAAGAGGAGCGCGGAGGCATCAATAAAGTTCCCAGTTTAGGACTGTGTTGTTGCTGTACTTTAGCTTATCGCCCCTCAGGATAAAGCACAAAGAGATGCCAACGCCACATTGACCAGAAAACTGGGTTACAAGCCCCGCCCTTTATGACGGCTTCTTGATACAGTAACTGCGAACTCCGCCAGCTTGTTCGCCTGCGGCGGCACTGAGTGCTTCGTGGTGCAGTACCTCTTACTAGAGGGACATTAGAGGGACAAAGTATCTGGGAGTCTCTTCCCAGTAATTAGGGCGGCGGCATCCCTCTTCGTGCATAGGGATGGAGCAGTACAGCCTGTTAAGGAATCAAGGGGCACAGTAGCAACACCTAGCAAACCAACTTCGGAAGCAGAATGGATTGATGAGTAGTCAAGAGGTCTCTGCTATCTGCTCCATCCCATACTTCCCGGCTCTGGAAAACTGCCGGATAAAAGGCTTCAATACCGACCACATCCTCTCAATCGGATTCAACTCTGGTGCATACACAGGCAGGTCTATGATCCGCGCACCTGTTCCTTGAATCAAACCTTCCACTTCCGAACTCTAATCACCACCTTCCGCGCATCCAGTTCCGGACATGAGTCACTTTGCAAAAACTCCAGAAAATTGCTCTTCCGCATTCCACCCTTGATAACACAACAGCCTACTGCCTCTCTCCAGGAAATAGCTTCAATAATCTTATTTTTTTCCCTTTGCATCTCTGACGGTAACTGTAAGCTCTTTGACTGCGTAAACTCCGAGATACCCCTCCGTTCCATTGCCTCTCACACCCTTGTCTGGTCTAGAATAGCTATATCTTCCACTAGTATATTCTTGACTTCTTAACTATAGGCTAATTGTTGCCTTTGCACCTCCTCTTCTCTGATTTTTACACTGCGGTAATTCTTTTTTAGCGTCATTCCTCGCTTTTTTAAAAAGTTGTCTATCGTAACAGCACTCACATCAGTATCCAGTTGCTCTCGTAGCAGTTCTTGATACTACCACGGATAATAGTTCAGGCGCCTTTCAATGACCGTCATAACTTCTTGCCGGTGTTGTTCCAGAATACCTACTCGCTTTGTGCCGACTTTCTTGGGGGATAAATCCTGAGTTTGTTGATACTGATGCACCCAGTGGTGCAGTGTTCTTTGGGTTACCATGAACTGTTCCTCTACCTGGCGAGTGGAGGTCTTGCCTGCCTGATAAGCTGCCACAACTCTTTGGGATAAATCTAACAAATAGGTTGGTATATATCTCTCTTTTCTCTTGGATACAGCCTTTTAATTTAAAATAGGGTACAGGTATTCAAGAGGAAGGAGAGAAAGGAATGCCGACTCATTCTTTGGATTTGCGGCAAAGAGTT